>NZ_ASRV01000092.1 GCF_000401215.1 Clostridium sartagoforme AAU1
TATAATAAAAATATAATTAGGAAATATTTTCATAATTAATATTGATATTATTCTTTTTAATGATATAATATAGTATATATTAACTCTTAATAAAATAATTTATACCGTTGTAGAAGGGGGTAACTAAGTGCTTAAATTAAAAAATGTAAGTAAAAGTTTTAAAAAATCAAAGGTAGTTGATAATTTATCTTTTTCAGTAGATAAAGGTGAAATTGTTGGACTGCTTGGAGAAAATGGTGCTGGAAAGACAACAACATTAAGAATGATTTCTACTATGTTACAGATAACTGAAGGTGAAATTAACGTAAATGACATTGATGTTAAATCCAATTCTGAAAAAGTAAGAAAAGAAATAGGAATACTGTTTGGCGGAGATGTTGGGCTTTATGATAGACTAAGTGGTAGAGAAAACATACGTTACTTTGCCAATCTTTATGGAATGGACAAGAAAACAGCTGACAAGCGAATTGATGAATTGGCAAAAAGCTTTGAAATGGAAGACTATATAAATAAACCTGTTGGTAAATATTCTAGAGGTATGAAACAAAAAATCTCAATTGCTAGATCAATAGTTCATAATCCATCCGTTATGCTTTTTGATGAACCTACTACTGGATTGGATGTAAGTGCTGCCAGGATAGTTCAAGATTTTATACTTCAATGTAAAGCTGAAAATAAAATCATATTATTCTCTAGTCATTCTATGAAAGAAGTTGAAAAACTTTGTGATAGAGTTGTAATTATAAATAAAGGAAGATTACTGGAAGATTGTACATTAAGTCATTTAAAAGAAAAGTATAACAATGATGATTTAGAAGAAACTTTCTTAGGTCTTATAGGAGGTCATAGTAATGAATAATTTTTTAACTGTATTAAAAAAGGAATTATTAGACATTGTAAGAGATAAAAAAACATTAGTATTCACTCTAATACTTCCTATACTTATATATCCTATAATGTTCAAATTTATGTCTTCCGCCATGGAAAAGACTCAATCTGACGTTCAAAAGGAAATTAACATTTATGTGGATGGAAATAAAGATTCTGCTATGGCAAAAGCTATAACATCTTTAGATAATATTAAAACGCCTGATATATCATCTCCAAGTGAAGCATTAAAAAATGGGGATATTCAGATTATAGTAAAAATCCCTGATAACTTCGATGCAAATATAGCACAAGGTAAAAATGATACTATTGAACTTTTAATAGATGAAGAATCCAATAAGTCTATGATCGCAAGTAGCCTGATTAGTGAAGTATATGAAAATTATAAAAATTCCATAGTTGAACAACGTTTAATTGAAAATGGAATTGATTCCTCTATATTAAAACCTTTTGAGGTTACTATTAAATCAGGAATAAACACTGATAATGAGGATATTAATGCTGGGGCTACAATGCTTCTTACTATGATTCCTACACTAATTGTTATTCTTATGGTATCTTCTACAGTTGGTATGGCAGCTGATCTTGGTGCTGGTGAAAAAGAAAGATTTACATTTGAACCACTTTTATCAACATCAGCTAAAAGATCTTCATTACTTTGGGGTAAAATAGCTGCTTTATGTACTGTCTCATTTATAGCACTAATAGCCAACCTTACAGCAATGGTAATATCCATGCAAAAGTTTATGGTTATTGGTGAAGAAGTTAATTTTAAACTTACTCCTGAAACAATCCTTGGAATGCTTGTAATTGGAGCTCTAGTTTTAGTTACTTTGTCAGCATTACAAATATCTGTAAGTATATATGCAAGGGCAACTAAAGAAGCTAATTCTTATCTAGCTGCTATTACTATGCCAACTATGATTTTATCATTTATACCTTATATGATGGATGCAAAAGGTATAAATCCTGCATTCTTCAATATTCCTATAACAAATGCAATTTGTTTAATGAAGGAATTTACAGTTGGTATATTTGATATTAAGCATATTGCTTTGGTTGTTGGATGGCATATAGTTTATATAATTGCTTCCATAATTTTCGCTAAATCTATGTTCTCAAAGGAAGAAGTTATATTTAGAAACTAATATTATACTTGGATACTTGATAATTTATCTTGGAGGCTTATATTATGAAAGAAATAAAAATAGATAACTGTCCTTATTGTGGAGCGACAGAATTTACTAAGGGATATCAAACTGCACAAGGAAGTATGTATCCACAGACATTCGGATTGAAATTAGGATGCCCTATTGAACACACTATTTGTACCGAATGTGGAAGTATTGTACATTCAAGAGTAACTAAGATAGAAAGATTTAAATAAAGAATGATATATTTTTAGCCTATGGGGTACCCCATAGGCTATTTTTTCTTGATTATTCATTTCCCATTATTAATTATCAATTACAGAAAGCTCTCCAAGCTTTTTATCTAATTTTCTTATATCGGGCCATGTATGATAATTAGCACCTTCTTTAGAGTAATATTCTATAAAATCTTCTATACTAACCTCATATTTTTCAGATCCATCTAATTCTATTTGTAATACTTCTGTATTTAGTATATTAAATTCTGTTATCTCTCCTATAGATATTGACTCATCCCCATAAAAAAATATAACTCCATTTTCAACTAAGACTTCATATAACTCTAAAATATCATCTATAATATTCACTTCCATTAATCTCACCTATCCTTTGTTCATCATTAATATTATCTTTCTAGATAAGCTTCTAGGAATAAATTTATTTAATGTAACTATTAATTTATTTTTAAATCCTGGAATTATTATTACTTTTCCCTTTCTAAAATCTTTATAAGCTATTTCTGCAACATCCTTAGCTGACATTAATGTATTTTTAGCTCCTTCACTTTTCTTTATTCCTGATTTTTCTTGGAAACTTGTTTTTACAGGCCCTGGACATAGACAGCTTATTTTTATTTCACTATTCTTTACTTCTTCGTGTAAAGCTTCCGTAAAATTAAGCACATAAGCCTTTGAAGCATAATAAACAGCCATCTTTGGTCCAGCACAAAAAGCAGCTGTTGAAGCTACATTCATAATAGCTCCCTCTCCATGTTCTATCATAATAGGTAGGAATGTTTTAGTTAGCTCCGTTAAAGCTCTTATATTTACATCTATTAATTTTAATTCCTTCTCCATTTCTATTTCGCTTATGTAACCAAAAGATCCTAGTCCTGCATTGTTAATTAAAATATCCACAGATATATTTTTTTTATCCACAAAATCTAATACTTTTTCACAAGAGTTATCCTCAGATAAATCTAAAGCAATAGTATAAACCTTAATGCTATATAAGCTTAACTCTTCTTTTACTCCCCTTAATCTCTGTTCATCCCTTGCAACTAAAATTAAGTTATTTCCATCACTGGCATATAACTTTGCTAACTCATACCCAATTCCAGTAGTTGCTCCAGTTATTAATACATAGCTCCTACCATACGGTTTACCCATAAAAATCCTCCATATAAACTTAATCTTTTTTATTTATAAATTTATATCTAAATATACCATATACCTCTCAATATATAAATATTAATTAACACTCTAATATATTAATTATTAATAAATAATTTTCATTAAAGTAAAAAATAAGAGCTGTATCCTAATTACTTAAAATACAACTCCCATTATTTAATTAGCTAGTAATTATAACCTTATCCTAGTGCTTGAATAACAAAGTTTAATAAGAATAATAAGCTTACAGTGTACATTATTGGATGAACATCTTTGGCTTGTTTTTTTATTATCTTAACTAAACAATAAGCTAAAAATCCTGCTGCAATACCGTTTGTTATGCTATAAGTAAATGGCATAAATGCTATAACAAAGAATGCTGGAACAGCTATATCAAAATCACCCCATTCAATATTCTTAAGTGATTCTGCCATTAATACCCCTACAACAATTAAAGCTGGTGCTGTTGCTGCTGCTGGAACCATACCCATTACTGGTGAAAAGAATAATGATATTAGAAACAATCCTGCAACTGTTACAGATGTTAATCCTGTTCTTCCACCTTGCCCGATACCTGCAGCACTTTCCACATAAGTTGTTGTGTTACTAGTACCTAATAATGCTCCAGTTGAAGTTGCTATTGCATCTGCAAATAAAGCTCTTTCAAGTTTTGATTTAGAACCATTTCCTTCAGAAAATAACTTTTCATCATTTTCATCAAATATACCCGCTTTTCTTCCTGTTCCTAAAAATGTTCCTATTGTATCAAATGTATCAGATAATGAAAAAGCAAATATAGTTGTAAATACTAATAATATCCTAGATGGATCACTAAATAATCCCTTAATATCTAATTTAAAGAATGTTGGTGCTAAGCTTGGCACACTAAAATCCATAGTTGAAAAATCCGCCACGTGTGTAACTCCATTAAAAGTACCTATTACAGTTGTTGCTAATATTCCAATTAAAATTGCACCTTTAACATTTAGTAACATTAATACTACAGTTATTACTAATCCTATTAGTGCAAGTATAGCTACTGGATCTTTAAAGTTAGTAATAGCTGGTACTATATCTGCAAATACCGCAGAATCACCTGTATCTAAAATTTTATTTGCTGCCTCTCCAGTAAAATTTATAAAATGAGCTTGTTTAATTCCTAAGTAAGCTATAAATAGTCCTATTCCTCCAGATATAGCATATTGAAGAGATAGTGGAATTGCCTGTATTATCATTTTTCTTATTTTAGTAGTAGTTATAATTATGTTTATAATTCCGCATATAAATACCATGGCTAATGCTTGGTTCCATGTAAAACCAAGACCTAATACTACTGTAAATGTAAATAATGCATTTAATCCCATTCCTGGTGCTTGTGCAAAAGGAACATTTGCTACTAATCCCATAACTAAAGTACCAATAGCTGATGCAAGAATTGTTGCTACAAAGACTGCGCCCTTGTCCATTCCTGTTATAGATAACATTGCTGGATTTACGAATAATATATATGCCATAGTTAAAAATGTAGTTAGTCCTGCCATTAATTCTGTCTTTACATTTGTTCCGTTTTCTTTTAATTTAAAAAACTTATTCATAATAACCCCCGTTTCGAATATTTCATATTCATTTTATCATTTTATTCGTATTTAATCAATATTTTTATTTTCACTTTTGATTTTCTATATATAATATTGCTTTTTAAGGTGGATTCATCTTATTCACTGTTCATTAACACGAACATTTCAATGCAAGATGCATATTTATAATTTGTCTTCAATATGTTTTTTAGTATTATCAGCTTTTTGCTTGATATAATATTTCAAGAATTATTCTATATATTTACAATAAAGTTTCAAACTGGTAAAATATGTATATAACTACACTGTATTCATATACATGAAGATAAATATTCTAATAAATCACAATTGAAGCTTTCTATGGGACAGCTTCATTAGATAAAACTATCTATATTTTAATTATTTATAATGTTTTATAATAATCACTATATGATCTTTAGTTGTCGAACTAACAGAAAAAGAAGCTGGTTTAGTATTAAATTTAAAACCAATACCTAGTAATTTCATTTATTAAATATTTATATAGGAGGACTTATAATGAAAAGAGAAGTTCAAAAAATACCTGTTCCTTTATTAATTTTTGGTAGTGACTTTAATAGACACAATACAAATATATATATAAAGAATCACACAGGTTATAACCTAGAAAATTCTACTATTGAAAGAACTGGTACCGGGGGACATCCTATTAAATTAGGAACTATAAAAGCAATGAGTTCTGATATCGCCGAAGAAATATATCCTTCACCAACTATGGAAAAATCAGATTTAATCTTAAATTACGTATTAAATGGTGAAAACCATAGTTCTGTTATACACGGTAATATAGTGCTTACTGATATAAGACCCTTAGTTATTGATATAATTGAAGAAAATGGAGAATTAATTTTTTCAGCAACACGTATAACGCATGAAGATATAAGTAATTAAAAATAAAAGTGAGGCATTAAATCCTCACTTTTCATTTACTATAAATTATTTCTTTTCATCTTCAGTCACTCTTCCATCTGAGCTGCTTACTGGTATTGATTCACCTAAAACTTAGGTTCTGGTTTTAATATATTAACATAAACAAAGTCTTTTATTTGTGCTAGTAACTCACGTTTTTTATAACTATCCATCAATTGATATTGTCTTTTATCTGACTTTATTCCATAAGCATCTATTCCTAACTTTCTAGCTATATACAATGCTCTTGGCAAATGATATTCATTAGTTACTATTATAGCCTTATCTACCTTAAATATTTCTTTTGCTCTATACATAGTATCATAGGTGCTAAAGCCAGCATGATCCATAAATATTATTTTTTCATCTATATCATTTTTTAAGATATATTTTTTCATAGCTCCAACTTCATTATAATCTTCTCTTCCATGATCTCCACTTAATATAAATGTACTTCCAAGTCCTGAATTATACGCTTCTATAGATGTTTCTAGTCTATCAGCTAATATATCTGATGGTGTTCCATCACTTCTAACACCTGCCCCTAATACTATTATGGCATCATTGTTCTTTGGCAAATCATTTAAATCCAGTATATATTTATCACCATAGCTTCTGACTTTAAATATTATTGAAACTATTAAAATAATTAAAGTAATTATAAAGACTGCCATGTATGTCATAAAAGATTTCACCCACTTATTTATTCTTTTATTAAACATCTTTCCTCCATACTAATATATTCTTATACTTTACTAAATGACATCTTTATATGTGGTATTTCTGCTTCTTCATAAATATCTGATATAACCTTAAAACCTATTGATTCATATAAGTCCTTTACATATAACTGTGCAGATAATGTTATTTTATCTTCACCTAATTCATTAATTATAAAATCTACTGCTCTTTTCATCATTTCTTGAGCTATATTATTTCTTCTATATTCCTTTAATACTAGTACTCTCCCAATAGAAGGCTCCTTATAAGACATTCCAGCCTTAAGTATTCTACAATATCCTACTAAAATATCTTTATAATATACTGTTAAATGGTAACATTCCTTGTCCTTATCATCAAAATCATTTTCACTTGTAATTTTTTGATCGCAAACAAAAACTTCATATCTCACCTTTACTATGTCATAAAGTTCATTTATGTTAAGTTCATCAAAATATTTAAGTCTAAATTCAAACTCCTTCTTCATATAACTATTCCCCTTAATTCATATTCTTTATAGTACTATCATTATAATATTATTGCTTTACTTTTTCTACAAACAAACATTCTAAAACTTATTAAATTTATATAACTACACATTTCATTGATAGATATGAATAACTTTCTTTACTATAAATATATAAGTATTTATTAAAACAAAAATGAGGGTAGCTAGATACTAATTATTATAATATCTAACTTCCCTCTTGTTATTTACTTAACACTTTTCCATCTATAACTTTAATAATTCTATTACACTTATAAGCTATATTTATATCATGAGTAACTATTATTACCGTTTTTCCACCTTTATTGATTTCTTTTAATATTTCTATAACATTTTCTCCTGATGCCATATCTAAAGATCCTGTTGGTTCATCTGCTAATATTATATCCGGATTATTTATCAATGCTCTAGCAATAGCTACTCTTTGTTTTTGTCCACCTGATAGCATTGATGGTTTTTTATTTATATAGCTATCTAAACCTACTCTTCTTAATATATCTATTCCCCTTTTTTTCATAGTTTTTTTATTATTTGAATATGTTAGTGGTAAGGTTACATTATCTATAATATTATAGTCATACAATAAGTTAAAATTTTGATATACAAAGCCTATTTTCTTATTTCTTATCTCTGCTAGTTTCTTTTCACTTAAATTTTCTATTAATTGTTCATTTAAATAATAATTGCCTGTTGTTGCTACATCAATGCATCCTATAATATTTAATAATGTAGACTTTCCCGAGCCTGAAGGCCCCATTATCGCTACTAATTCTCCTTCTTGTATAGATAAATTCACATTATCTAATGCCTTAGTTTTTCCTTCTCCCTTACCATAAATCTTTGTTACGTTTCTTATATCAATACTCTTCATATCCCTAATCCCCTTTAACTAAATCTATTGGATTAAATCTTCTCAAACTCAATATTGGTATTATACTAATAAGGCTTACAATAACTATAACTGTTAATAAGTTTTTTAATATAATCTTAATAGTCAACAAATTACTGTCTGTTAAAAAAATTAAAATTAGAGATACAATTCCTGCAAAAACACTCATAAGTAATATCTCAAAAAATATTTCCTTTGATACTGTATTTAATGTTGCTCCTTGAGTTATTCTTATACCAAATTCTTTTTTCCTTTTATTTATTTCTCCAATCATAACTGATGAAACTCCCATTACAGATAATATTGTAAGAGCTAACCCTAATACACTTGCATTTACACTTGATTTCTCTAATACTTCTTTTGTTCTATTAACTTCGTCTTTCATATTTGTTATTTCAAGGCTAAACCCATCATCTTCTAATATAGGTAATAATGTATCAACAACCTTATCCATACTATTTGAATTAGGTACATTTACCCAAATTCCATATTGAGCCATTATTACTTTGTTACTTAGAAATAAAACATCATTTACTACTGGAGTTATTACAAAGGCATCTGAAAAAGTTACTCCATCCACGTACTTTCCCTTACTTCCCAACATCACCATATCATTATGATCATAAAACCCTATTACTTTATATTTTATATTTATTAATCCTCCATCTATATCTGGTACTGAATATTTAAATTCATCACCTATAGATATTTTATCCTTGTAGTCTAATCCTATTATCATAGGAATAGGCTCTTCTTTTGAGTTAATATTAAAATCACTAGATGTGAAGTTTCTTCCTTCCACTATATTTATTTTATACAAATTAAAGAATTCCTCATTTATATTAATCTCTGATGTATTTCTAATCAAAGTATTTTCATCTAAATTGTGATACTCTTCTGGTAAGTACTCCTTAGCAATATCACTTTTCCCAGCGCTACCCTCACTTGAAATTATAGGGTTTCCTCCACCCCCACAGTAGTAAATGAAATTATTAAATATTATTCCTTTATCTTTTAAATCCGTTAATGCATTATAACTCTTTTCTATTTTGTTAAAATCAGCTGATGTTATTATCTTATCTGATTTAGAATTTTTATTATCATATACTTTAGTTTCCACTAAATAAGTGTTCTCAAAATCAAATAACCTTTCAAGATTTTTAGGCTTATTTTCATTTTCTTGTTTTATTATTGAGCCTGTATTTAAAAGTGTTAGCCCTATAGATAATTGTAGTATAGTTAAAAAAGCTATTAATTTTATTCTCTTTAGGGATTTTAATGCATTTCCCATAATTATTCACCCCTTAATATTACTGACGGTCTAACTCCCGAAAGATAAAAAATAGATGGTAAAGTTATAATTACTGCCACTATAACTGTTAAAATCATTGAATATAAAATACCCTTTATGTTAATTGCCACACTAAGATTTTCTATATATCCTCCACTTATAATGAATACTATATAATGTATAGCAAAGGCTAAGATTAACGAAATAATACTTATATAAAACATTTCATTAAAAAATAACTTCATAAGTTGTTTGCTAGTACCTCCTACTGCTTTTCTTAAGGCTAACTCCTTCTTTCTACTTTCTACCCATAATGATGATAATGTTAAAGAATTAATTAATGTTATTATTACAATAAGAATTGAATCTTTATATAAAGACTCTGCCTCAACCTTCCTATTTTCTTTCATATATGAAAATACTTCCAAATTATTTTTATTATCAATTTCCTTAATATATTTAGTTAGAATGTCAATACTTGAATTTATACTTTCTTCTTCTCCACTAATTATAATATTTAGATAAGGTGAATTAATCTTATTTTCACCCAAAAGTTTTATAAAACTATCATTAGGGACTATTATTCTTTTTGTTGTATCATAAAAACTACCTATTTTCTCAAACTCATATCTTTCACTACCATAGCCCATTAAACTTACCTCTTCTTCATTGAAAGCTGAAGATGCAATATATATATTATTTTGGGATAAGTAATCTTCACTATTAAATAAGTTACCCTCCTTAAGTTCTCCAACAGTTGAAAAACTCTTAATTATAAACTCACTTTCAATATAAGCCTCTGACTTGTTATCATAAAATCTTAAATCTACAGTTATTTCCTTATCCTTTATTAGACCTACAACATCAGAAATACTAATATCATTTTCTAACTTAAAAACTATTATTTTATTTTTATCTGGACTAAATTTATTAATTAGTTCTTCTTGATTTAATATAATAGAGTTACCTAACGAAAAAGTTATTATTGTAAAAGTAAATGCTAATATAAAAAACATATTGATACTTTTTCTTTTTAATAAAAATTTAAACACCTTATCCCCTCCTGTAAATATACTAACATTTATGTAATATATTTACAATACGGTGTTTGAATGTTATAATATTTTGTATATATTAACAATATTAATAATATATAATTATATGTAACAATAAAGGAGTGGTTAAATAAATAAAATTTCAAAATTCATAGCATTATCCTCATTATCCTCATTACTATTAACACCTTTAATTACAAAAGCTGTATTAGCAAATGAAATATCACCAATGGCCAATTATAGTATAAGGTCTACAGTTAATCTTTATAGTAACTATATGGAGGGTTCCATGGTATCTAACGGCCCCTCTAATGCTGGTGTATGGGTAGATAGTGAGATTGTAAATCCAACACCTACCGTTCTTAGATATGCAAAAAGCTTTACTTATGATAATAAATATCCTGCTGAAACATATGTTTATACTTCCTTTAGAGGTGATGGTTATGTAGAAAATGGCTGTATTCTTAATGGTAATTGGACATATGTAAGAAGAACCACAACTATAGGCTATTAAAAAAGAAATAAATCAGCATAATTAAAATTAAAATCAACCAACAATAAAACTATAATTTATTGTTGGTTGATTTTAATTTTGATTTATCTAATTTGTCCGTTTCCATAAATTATATATTTAATAGTTGTAAGCTCCTTAAGTCCCATTGGTCCTCTTGCATGTAATTTTTGAGTGCTTATTCCTATTTCTGCACCAAATCCAAATTCTCCACCATCCGTAAATCTTGTTGATGCATTAATATAAACCGCTGCCGCATTAACTTTGTTTAAGAACCTTTGAGAATTTTTATAGCTATTTGTTACTATTGCTTCTGAATGACCTGAGCCATATTTATTGATGTGAGATATTGCTTCATCAACATCTTTTACGATTTTAGCCCCTATTATATAATCTAAATACTCCTTGCTCCAATCTTCTTCAGTAGCACCTTTAATATCATTTACTATAGCTTTTACTTTTTCATCTCCTCTTACTTCAACATCTTTTTTTCTTAATGCTTCAATTATAATTGGTAAAAACTTATCAGCTACTTTTTCATTTATAATCATTTTTTCTACTGCATTACAAACTGCTGGTCTTGAAGTTTTAGCATTTATTATTATATCTCTTGCCATATCAAAATCACAATCTTCATCTACATATATATGACAATTTCCAATTCCAGTTTCTATTACAGGAACAGTTGCATTTTTTACCACAGCTTGAATAAGCCCTGCTCCCCCTCTTGGTATTAAAACATCTATATACTCATTTAATTGCATCATTTTTGTTGCAGTTTCTCTGCTAGTATCTTCAACAAGCTGTATTGAATCTTCTGGCAAACCTGATTCTTTTAATGCATTAGATAATACTTTTACTATAGCTTTATTTGAGTTGATAGCTTCACTTCCACCTCTAAGAATAACTACATTTCCAGTTTTTAAACATAATCCTGCGGCATCACATGTTACATTTGGCCTAGCCTCATATATAATACCTACAACGCCCATTGGAACCCTTTGTTTACCTATTTGAAGTCCATTTGGCCTTTTCCACATTTCTATAACTTCCCCAATTGGATCTTCTAAAGCTATTAAATCCCTTAGCCCCTTAGCCATTGCTTCTATTCTTTCCTTATTTAGTGATAACCTATCTAACATAGCTTTTGATGTTCCCTTTTCAACAGCTATTTCTAAATCCTTTTGGTTTGCTTTTAATATTTCATCTGTATTATTAATTAAAGCTTTTGACATTAACTCTAAAGCATTATTCTTTTCAGTAGTTGAAGCTATTGCTAAATCATACCATGCTTCCTTTGCTCTTTTACCTAACTCATAAATACTTAGCATTTCTATCTCTCCCTTGATTTTTATTTTTTTACTTCACAGTTGTTTTAAAATGCGAAGCATTTTTTAGTGCACAGTTCACAGTGCACAGTGAACAGTTATAGAAATAATTCAGCTCTGCTGAATTAAAAAATTCTTATATCAACTCTTTCAGAGTTGATATAAACTAAATTTCAGAAACTACGCAGTAGTTTCATCCTCAACTGTGAACTGTGAATTGTGCACTGTGAACTGAATAAAATTGCTTCGCAATTTAAAACTAATTGTCAATTGTGCATTGTTAATTATCAATTGTAAAAAGCGTTCCTATTTCTTCACCATTTAATATATTCAAAATTATCTTAGGTTCTTCTCCATTTGCAAGAACCATATTTACTCCTGATTCAGTTGCAACTTTAGCTGCTGAAAGTTTAGTTATCATTCCACCAGTTCCAAGATTACTTCCTGCACCACCACAGCAAGCTTCTAGTTGTGGTGTTATACTTTTTATTTCTTTAATTAATTTTGAATTGGAATTTTTTCTAGGATCTGAATCATAAAATCCATCTATATCAGATAATATTATTAAAAGGTCAGCTTTAATCAATTTGGCTACTATTGCTGATAAATTATCATTATCTCCAAACCTAACTATGTTTTCTATCTCATCTATTGATACAGTATCATTTTCATTAACTATTGGTATTATTTGATTTTCTATTAACGTCTCAAAAGTATTACATACATTTTCTCTTATATGATCATCTTCAACTACATCCCTTGTTAAGAGAACTTGCCCAACTGTATGACTATACTCTCCAAAGAATTTACTATATATGTGCATTAGTTCACATTGTCCAACTGCAGCAACTGCTTGCTTTTCTCTTATTGTCTTAGGTTTTTCCTTTAACTTTAATTTAGATACTCCTACTCCTATAGCCCCTGAGGTTACTAATACAACCTCTTTTCCACAATTCATAACATCAGATAGTACTCTTGTAAGGTTCTCTATCCTTGTTAAATTTATTTTCCCATTCTCATAAGTTAATGTGGAAGTTCCTACTTTAACTACAATTCTCTTAGCCTCTTTAAGTTGATTTCTAAAACTCATTTTTTAATCCCCCAATGTTATTTCTTTTTTTAATTATAATTTTTTTATATTTTTTTTCTATATAAATTACCTTATTCTTTAAATTCCTTTATCTTTTCTTCCACTTCTTTATTAAAATACTTGAAAAATATCTTAATAATAACATAAAGAGGTACTATTACAAAAGCTCCAATAGGTCCAACTAAACTTGCTGCTCCAACTACCAAGAATATATCAGTTATTGGATGTATGTTCATAGTTTTTCCCATAATTAAAGGAACAATAAGCCTTCCCTTAAGTGTCTGAGCTATGATAACTAGCACAGACAGCTTTATAACCATATGCCAACCTAAAGCTATTGCTATAATATATGGAATTATCATAGATATAAAAAAGCCTATGAACGGTATAAATGCTAATACAAAAGTAATTGATGCTAATAGAAGCGGACTTGTCATTCCTATAAATCTATAGCCTACATATACCATTAAGGCTAATGAAAATGCTACTTTAGCTTGACCTATAATATATAATGATAAAGCTTCATCACTTTCTTCAACAAAATCACTAACTCTATCTTTGTATTTCCTAGGAAATACATTTACTATATTTTCTTTAATTTTATCCTCATCCTTAAGCAAATAAAAAACTATTAATATAATAAGTAAAACATCAGAAAATAACTGCATTCCTTTGTCAAATATTCCCCTTAAACTACTAAATAATATCATTGAATATTTTTGTATATCACCTAAAAACTTATTATAGTAATCTAATTTTAATAAATCTCCTTTAACAATATCATCTACTCCATATAGAGTTCCCTTTTCTTTCATTATATTTAAAAATATTATCTTTAAATTTGTAAATTGTTCGATAAAATAATCTCCAAAATACTTTATTATTCCAGATGCAATAAAAAAGAAAATTAATAAAGTTAAACTGGCTGCTTTACCATTTTTTATTTTCTTCTTTATAAATATCTTATTTAGTGGTTTTAATATGTAAAATAAAAACAGCCCAAATATTATTGGTATAATAACTATAGAAAATATCACTTTAAAAAAATTCTTTAATATTGCTATTTTACTTAATAATATTATTAATATAGTTAAAAGGTTAAAAATAATTAAATAGGTAATTACATTCTTCTTATGCATAAACCTTCTCCTTTGTTTAAATTAATTAAGTTTAGTTTATCCATAGAAGTAAATATTATTTAAAATAAAGACACTATGTTAGAATATAGAATTTAAAATTAAAAACTCCAATAGGAGCTTTTAAATGAATTCATATATTACTTTTGAAAATAGCAATATTATCACAAAAACCATTACAGGTTTTATAAACTTAATTCCATTTTTTATTGCCAGTTGTGCTCCTAGGTAATTTCCTAAAACCGCACATATAGCGGCTGGTATTCCTATAGAAAAATTAACTTTTCCATTTAATAAATATACTATTAAAGCAGCTAAATTTGATGCTAAATTTACCATCTTTGCATTACCTGATGATGTTATTATGCTAAATCCACAAATACTTGTAAATGCTAAAACTAAAAAAGTTCCAGTTCCTGGTCCAAAAAATCCATCATAAGCACCAATTATTAAGCCTATTACAAATGATGAAACATAAATCTTATTTACTTTTAAATCTTTAGTATTATTTTCTTGTCCAAAATTTCTGTTAAACAACAGAAATACAGCAACTATTGGCAAAATAATTATTAATGAATACTTTAAATACTTTTCATCTAATAGAACAACTAATTGTGCTCCAATCCATGATCCTATAAGTGCTCCTACTGCTGATATCATCGCAGGCTTTACCTTTATATTACCACTTTTAAAAAATTTAACTGATGCTACGCTTGTACCAATACAGTTTGCAAACTTATTAGTTCCATATGCAATATGTATTGGTACCCCTGCAAATATATATGCTGGCAAAGATATTAATCCACCCCCTCCTGCTACTGCATCTATAAATCCCGCAATAAATATCAATGGACAAATAATTAATAGAGTTGTACTATATGTCATTCTTCCTACGCCTTCCTTTTTTTATATTAAGGTGTTTCTAATATATTATATAATTGATTAATATACCTTTAATTTATATATTTAATTTAATATATAAATATTATATAGTATTAAACTATATATACATAGACTAATACTATGTAGCTATAGCATATTTTCAAATATTTTATAAAAATTAATTATTCCCCATTCAAACACCAAAACACATGCACCAGCTCCTATAGTCGCTGCCAAACTACTTCCATTTATAATATCAATTCTATTATCTATACTCAATCTCATAGTATTAAATCCTATGCTTTGATCCCATATCTCACTTATTCTAGTTTTTCCATGAATATCTTTAAATTCATCACTTAATAATCTATTCCTGTATCTATTATTCTAACTAACTCTGTAGTTTTAATTTCTCCATTGTTTGATATAAAATTAGTAGAATGCCCCTCATCATTTCCTGCATTTCCAGTACCATTTACAAACACTATATCCCGTTTTCTTGCAATTGATGTTATAAATCTGCTTGTGATATTATATCCATCATGGCTACCGTTATAACTGCCAACCCCTAAATATAATATTATTGGCCTTCTTAATTTATATGCTGAGCTTCTTAAATACTCAATTGAGGATAATACTTCAGAACTATTATAAGCAGGTATAATAGGTAAATTATTTTCTCTTAATATTTTTGGTAATTAGGAGATGGTAATAGTTTTACTATTATAAATTCACAATCATTAGCAACACCTTCTATATCAGGGTTATATCCTCGCGCTCCTATTATTCCTGCCATGCTAGTTCCATGCCCTACTTCATCTTTGCTTGGTACTATTTCATATGGATCTAATCCTTTCTTGCTATTAGCAATTGCTCTATTTATATCATCATTAGAATATTCAGAACCTATATATACATTACCTTTTGTGTTTTTAGTCACTGTCTGATCCCATATTTTAATTATTCTCGATGTCCCATCTTCCCTTATAAACTCCTTATTTAAATAATCTATTCCAGTATCAATCATACCTATTGTTACACCTTTGCCTGTTAAGTTTAAATAAGGGTTAATTTTTATGTTATATATACTATCTACATTTACTGGAGGAATATCTTGTAATACATATATTCCTCTTGTCTCCACAAGCATAATCAACTTTATCAATTTCATCTTTAAAATTACCCCTATACTCAACTACATATCCAGGAGAATTTTCATCTAAATAGTTTTTACATCCAACAGTATTTTCCATACATATCCTCTCAAAGAAATTAATAATATATCATATGTGCTTTTTATCATATCGCTTATAATTTATATATTTATTATTTTAAATTCAACACTCTATATTTTTTAATTCTATTCACTCTATTCTTTTTAATTCCAATTCGTAAATAACATACAAAATTTGTAAAATACTGTTAATCGTTCGACTTTTTATTTAAATGTATTGCTATTAATTTACTAATAGTTTATATTGTAAATAAATGGTGTGTTCCATTTATTGTAAAGGAGGTGATATCGTTACCTTCGATGAAATACTAAGCATCATCGCTTATTATTTATTAACCTTTTTGTTCCTAAAAAACTCATTGTCACTTCAATCAATATAGGAACTAATAAACACTTCAGACAAATCCTAATAAATTACATTTAATATGTTCCATTTAGTATCCAAGTACTTTATTGGAATATCTAACAAACTCTTTTATAAACATTTCTTAGTGTATAAAATGCGCATTTTGTATACTAATTAAAGTGTTCTTAAGTTTTTAATAAACACCTGATTTTTTCCTTTTAGATGTACAAATGTTTAAAGTGAGTCTCTTATTTTTATAAAAATACCTAACTTACTTTAAATCTAATATCAAATTATTAGATATTTACCTACTCAAAAAAGATCCTCATTCAATATACAGATGAGAATAAATAAATATATTGTTAGGAGGTAAATATAATTGAAGAAAAACTTTCTTAAAAAAGTTATTTGCACACTTTTGATAGCTTTCGTTACACTTACATCTACTTCATTTATTACTAAGGCAGCTACAAATGTTGGTAGTTATAATGCTGGTATTGGAATAAAAAACTGGCCTGTCCAAGTTAATGCTCCCTATGTTGATATGGTTGGCTGGGTAACTAAAAATGGATATTATATGGGGAATGATGGCGGAGGACCTGCTAATCTAAAAAAATTATCAGATGAAACTGGTATAAAATACTTTAACTTAGCTTTTATACAATCAACTGGTAGTGTTACAAATGGAAAAATTAATTGGGGCTGGGGAGGATATTCTGTTTTAAGCGAAGGTAAAAATGATAGTCAATACAACGGAATAAAACAGTCTCTAAAAGACCTAAGAGCAATTGGTGGTGATGCAGCTATATCCTTTGGTGGTGCTGGTGGAACTGCATTTTGGCAAACTTCTCAAGATGTTAATGTTCTTTATAATACCTATTTAGACATAGTGAATGGATATGCATTAACAAGAATAGATCTTGATGTTGAAGGCGGAGCCCAAAATAAACAAAGCAATATTGCTAATGCAAAGGCTGTAAAGATGTTACAAGATACTACAGGAGTAGAAGTGACATTAACCGTTCCTGTTTTACCATCTGGTTTAACTCAAACTCAAATAGATTTATTAGATGCCTATTTATCTAATAATGTTACTCTAAAATATATAAATATAATGGCTATGTGCTATGGAAGTGGTACTTTGCTACCTGGAGAAAATTATGGCGCAGCCTCAATACGAGCAATAGACTCAACAAAGAATCAAATAAAAGAAGCTTACCAAAAATTTGCTAATACTACTTTATCTGATTCTGAGGCTTATTCAAAAATTGGTGCTACAGTATCTGTAGGGTATGAAAGCTCTTCAGATCCTATATTTACTCCAGCATGGTCTCAATTAGTAGTTGACCATGCTAAATCTAAAAATATTGGAATGACCTCTTATTGGTCACTAAATAGAGATTCTCAAATAGAAAATAATCAAGGAATAACTTCTCAGTATGAACATTCAAAGATATTTTCTAAATTTGGTTCACCAGCAATTCCTAGCGATAATACTGCTCCAGTGATTAGCGGTGTTACAGATAAACAAATTAATATTGGAGCTACATTTAGCCCTCTAGCAGGAGTTACTGCATCTGACAAAGAAGATGGTGATTTAACTAATAAGATTATTGTTACTGGCTTAGTTGATACATCTAAAGCTGGAATCTACAATGTAAACTATACAGTTTCTGATAGTAAAGGCTTATCAACTACTGTAAGTTCTAAAATAACAGTAATCGATTCTTCAATTCAGACATACAGTCCAAATAAGGTATATGTAGCTGGAGATATAGTTTTATACAACGGAGTTATGTATAAAGCTAAATGGTGGACTCAAGGAGAAACCCCTGGTGCAGCTCAATGGGACCCATGGGAAAAAATAAATTAAATAAGATTGGAAATTTATTTGTAAAGGGGATTTAATATTATGATAAGGAAAAAACTTTATAAAAAATCAAAGCCTATTGTCGCATTAACAGCAATAGCAGCAATGCTTATAACAGGTGTTACTCCAGTTAGGGCTACTGTTAATAAAACTACCGATTTTGCACCTAATGCAGTTCAACAATCTACTCAAAAGTATCGTAATGTAATGTATTATGGAGACTGGTCAATTTGGGGAGGTCAAGGCAACTTCTATCCTAAGGATATTCCTGCTGATCAATTAACTCACCTTAATTTTGCATTTGTAGATTTTGATGCACAAGGTGTTTTAAAATTCACTGATAAAGATGCTGCTACTGGTCATCCTTTAGGAAATGCTGGCGTAACTTATGGAGATGTAAATGGAGGCATTCTAAATGCATTTCAAGTATTAAAAAGTGAAAATCCTAACCTAAAAATAGGAGTATCTTTAGGTGGCTGGTCTAAATCAGGTGACTTCTCAGTTATAGCTGCTAATCCATCAGTAAGAGCAAACTTTGTAAAAAATGTTATGGCGTTTATTAAATATACTAATATGGATTTTGTTGATATAGATTGGGAGTATCCAGCTAGCCTTAGAGATCCAGATAAAGTTGATAATACTAACGACGAAGGAACTACTAAAGCAACTCCTGCTGACAAAGAAAACTTCATAATTTTATTGCAAGATTTAAAGAATGCTTTAAATAAACAAGGTGCTGAGCTTGGAAAAACTTATGAACTTTCAGTTGCTATCCCTGCTGGTAAAGCTAAAGTTGATGAAGGAATAGATGTAGCAAAATTATTTAATGTAGTTGATTTTGCAAATATTATGACTTACGATATGGCTGGTGCATGGAGTACAGTTAGCGGTCATCAAACAGCACTTTACACTAATCCTAATTCTCCATTTAAAGGAGAATGCCTTTCTGTTGATGAAAGCGTTAATTATTATATTGCAAATGGAGCTAAACCAGAAAAAATAGTTATTGGAGCAGCTTATTATACACGTGGCTGGGAAAAAGTAAGCAATAATGGACCAGATGCTTCTAATCCTGGGTTGTTTGGAACAGCTGCAGTTGTTAATAAAGATGCAGACCTTACTCCAACTCCAGGAGCTCTTAATGAAGTTCCTATAAAAAATGGTGAAGGTGGTCGTGCTGGTGGAGTATGGTCATACAATGCTCTTAACCAACTAAAAGCAAAATATACTGGCCTAAAAGAATATTGGGACGATAGTGCTAAAGCTCCTTATTTATATAATGAAACAACAGGTGCATTCTTTACCTATGATAATGCAAGATCAATACAAGAAAAAGTTAAATATGTTAAAGAGCATAACTTAGGTGGAATGATTGCTTGGATGGCTTCACAAGATGCTAAAACAACATCTACTAAACATGATGAACTTACAAAAGTAACCAAGGAAGCATTATTTGGATCCGGCAGTCTAGACAACTATACCATAACTTATAATAAGCTTAATGTGACTTCTAAATTAACTACAAGTAAACCTGCATGGGGAAGCGGTAGCGTGATAAATTTAAGCTTTACAAATAATGAAAAGCTAATTGAATCTGGAGAAGTTCTTAGTTCTGTTGAAACTGCAGCTAAAACTTTAAAAAATGTAAAGCTTTATATTAAGACAAATGGTATTACTATAACAGGTGCTCAATATCCAAGTCCTGCAGTTAAGCAAGAAAACGGATATTACGTAATAGACTTTTCTGGATCATATGATGGAAAGCTTATGAAACCTGGTCAAACAGTATCTTTTGATTTAAACATTGCTGAATCTATAGGTAACCTAAATGGTTTAGTAAGTGTTGAATTGTCACAAAGAATGTATTCAACATCTCCTGAAATGGGAAGACAATTTATTTATGGTAACGCAACATCTCCAGAAGATAATACTGCTCCAGTAATTAATGGGGCTACTAATAAACAAATATACATTGGCGATTCTTTTAATCCTTTAGCTGGTATAACTGCCTCTGATAAAGAAGATGGTGATTTAACAAATAAAATAACCGTTTCTGGTACTGTTAATACAACTAAAGCTGGAAGTTACAATTTAACTTATTCAGTTACTGATAGTAAAGGTTTAAACTCTACTGCTAAAGCAACAATCACAGTAGTTGATAATACAAATCCTGAAGTCCCAACCTATAGCCCAACCAAAGCTTATGTAGCTGGCGACGTTGTTATGTATAACAGTATTAAATATAGAGCTAAATGGTGGACACAAGGTGAAACTCCTGGCACAAACCAATGGGGTGCTTGGGAAAAAATTAACTAATTTAATACTAAAACCTTTCTATAGTAACATTAACTAAATTATGAAAACTTAATAATCATATCTAAAAAAGACAATAGAAAATTTTATAGTTTAAAATTTTCTATTGTCCTCTTCTTTGTATTAAATATTTGTTTTGGGTTATTACTTAATAGTCAAATTCATTAACCTAGTTAAATCCAAGCCTTGAATACTATTTACTATTGCTCCTGATATATCATTTATTTCAACATCTATACCTACAATCTCACAAGTAGTTAAATCTACTTTATTTAATGATGTTTTGCTAAAATATGCATTGGTTAAATCAGTATTATTAAAACTAACCTTTTCTAACTTTACCTGTTGAAATATACCTTCTTTAAAATTACATTCTTCTATACTTACATTTTTTAACTTTGAATAAGATAAGTTTATATATTTTCCAATATTCTTGTGAAATTTTACATCCTTTATATTACACTCATCTAATTTTGCTCCAAGTAGCTTACAATTAATAAATTCTACTCTATGTATGCTCCCATCACCTAAGTCAATATTAGATAAATCACAATTTTCAAATATTGTATCTAATAAATCTATATTTCTAAGTGAAGCGTTTTCAAATATAACATTCTTAAATATACAAGAGTCTATTGTAATTCCCTTACTCATCATATTTTCTATTGTTATATTTTCTACTACCTTATTTTGAATTTTATCTGCTTCAATTATTTCTTCTTTAATATCTATTACTTCTTCAAGCTCATCTAGAAACTTAGGCTTTTGAATCTTACTGCTTTTCATAATAAATTACTCACCACACCTTTATTAATTTGATAAAATATATTTTGCTTATTATCCTTCATAGATTTAATATTTATATTAAATTTATTTTTATCATACATTATAACCCTAATTCCTTAAAATTACCATTTTTATATTGAATGAGTTGTTTTATAAAAATCTTTTATAACTTTAATCATATAATGACATATGTCATATCCAAATTAATATAAATACTGTAATTTAATTATAAGGTTATGACAGTTTATTATATAAGCAATACGCTTAGTAAATATTAATTATATGGGGGTTAATATGAAATACGAACTTATATTATTTGATGCAGATGAAACCTTATTTGATTTTAGAAAATCTGAAAAATATGCTTTTGAGAACTCTATGCGTGAGTTTAATTTAAGCTATAATGAAGATTATCATTTAAAAATTTATTCAGATATAAACGCTAAAGTATGGAAAGAATTTGAAGAAGGCAGTATTTCCCAAGAAATGTTAAAAGTCGAGAGATTTAAAAGATTATCAAATAAACTTGGGATATATTTTAATGAAGTAGATTTTGCTAGAGCTTACATGAATCATTTATCTGATGCTTCTTTTTATATAATGAAAGTGTTCAGTTAATTGAAGATATAAGCAAAAACCATAGACTTGCTATAATTACCAATGGATTAAAAGAAGTTCAAAATAAAAGAGTTGGAAAATCTATTATTTCTAATTATTTTGAAACTATAGCTATATCAGAAGAATTACAAGTAGCTAAACCAGATCCAAAAATATTTGAAATTACCTTAAGTTCTATTAATTATACTGATAAAAGTAAAGTTTTAATGGTTGGAGATAGCTTAACCTCAGATATACAAGGTGGTATAAACTTCGGTATAGATACTTGTTGGTATAACCCTAATAAAAGTACTAATAAATCAAAGATTACACCTACTTATGAAATTAATTGCTTAATGGATTTAAAAAGCATTTTAGATTAAATAGTTAATAATAATCCCTAAAAAAAGTATATTAATAGATCAACATCAAGGTAATCTATTAATATACTTTTTATAATATTATTTTGCTTTAATTAATAAAATTATTTTTATAATGAACAGCTATATCATTGGCTGCCTTCATAGCACTATTAAAAGAACCTTGAAGCCATCCGTGTGCCGTTGATACATGTTCACCTGCAAAATAAACTCTTTCATTATATTCTGATTTTGCTGAAGAATAAGCAAATAATCTTTGTTGTTGTGGTAAATAATAACAAAATGCGCCAAAAAAGCCATCTTCTTGGTCCCATTGTATTAGTTTATAATCTTCAACTATTGAGTTAAGGTAATCTAATGGTAGACCATGAACATTTTCTACTTGTCTTTTTACTCTATCAATATAGGGCTGATTATTTCCCAATCTTATTGCATCTTGATTTAAATTATACGATGCTAAAAGTACCCCAGGATTGTCCAGCGTTATTTGCCTCTTATGCTTCTTAGATTCCTTTTTTCTTCTATTAGTATTGTTTATAGTAAGGTTATTTGGGTACCATATTGTTGATATAACTAAGTCTGTTATGGAGCTTCCTCCCACTATTTTAGATGGCTCTCTTTCCCAAAAACGGTCATTACATAAAAATAATGTTTTTTGAGATTGAGTATAATTTAAGGCCCTTATGGCTTGCATTTTATCTGTAGAAAACATTGGATATAAATCAATATTTCTAAGTGAAGAAAATGGAATTGCACAAACTACATAATCAAATTCTTCAGAATATACTGGCTCTGGTCTATCTTCATAACTATAATTAATACTAACTTTATTATTATCACTATTTAAATGCATTTCATTTACACTTCTGCCCATTTTAAAAGTCACAGTCCCTAAATCACTTTGGGGTATATTTATATATTCTTTTGGATTTCCCGATATTAATGAGCTATAAAAAGCATTTGGTAAATTTGCAAATCCTCCATTTATATAATACCTGAAAGCATAATCCACAGTGTACTGCTCCTGTAAGTTTTCCATGTAACTATTATAATAAAAATATCCTAAAAAGCTGCTTATTGAAGCTATTAATTCCATGGCGCCTTGGCTTAATCCATTTAACTCCATTACTCTTCTTATACTCAAATCCCCTAATGCATTTATTTGAGGTGAGTATTCTTTTTTTATCTCTACTAATTCCCTTCTTGTTTCTGGGTCTATTTTATATAATTCCTTTTCTAGCCCTAATCCTATAAGCTGCCTCCATGACAACTCTTTCTCAGCTGCTGTCAAATTGAATTGTGGATATATTTCTCTTGAAACCCCTATCCCTTGTGGGTCATTTCTTACGCGAGTATTCCTTATATATATATACGTATTGGGATTATTTTCAACAAACTTACTTGTTGGCAACTTGAAAAGATCTATATAATGCCATGCTGCTTCATGTATTGCTGGTATTCTCATTGCCCCTAATTCACCATAAAGATCTCTTTCTTTATCGAAATAGTGAGTATATATCCTTCCTCCTATTCTTTGCTTTTGTTGTTCAAATATAGTTATATCAAAACCAAGTTTTCTAAGTTCAAATGCAGCAGATAACCCTGCCACTCCAGCTCCTATAATTCCTACTTTAATCCCTTTTCCTTTAGCAATACCAGGTGAAGCAATATTTGTAATCTCCTTTGGCGGCGCAAGTAATTCCAGTAAATTATCAAAGTCTTCTAACCTTCCTACTTCCTCAAGTGCTATTCTGACCATATTCTTTCTTTCTTCATATGTCGGATTATTTGGCTGAATATAATTAATTCTATACAAGAACTCATACTCCTTTAAATTAATAATTGCATTAATTACTCTATTAATTTTATGCTAATGTTATCAATAGTAGCATTATATAATCATTAATTTAATAAATTATTTTAATTTCGTATAAGTAGTTATTATAAAATTCCTTTAACTGTTTTAATTCTTGAATAAAATATATAAATATTAACTATTTATTAACTCGTTTTTAATCTTATCTCTTCCTCTGCTTAGTCTTTTATAAATTAAATCTTTACTTAACTTTAAATCTCCAGATATTTTTTCTATTGACTCATCAAGTAAATACCTTTTTATAAATATTTTCTTATCTTCCTCCTTTAAACTTTCTAATAAAATATAAAATTCTTCATTATCTAATTCCATATTTTCATTTATTCCAATATCTATAATTTCTTCCTTAAGTTCTAAATTTATTTTTCTTTTATTTATTTTTCGTTTATAATCAATAGCCTTATATTTAGCAACTGAAATTAAAAAATTTCTTAAACTTCCCTTTGTTCTATCATAGCAATCTATATTTCTCCAAAGAGCTATTAAAACATCATTAAAGCATTCATCCACATCATTTATCTCTGAATAATCACAAAGAACCTTATTTATTACTCCATAAATTAATTTCCCATAAGTTCTTGATAAATTATCTAATGCAAATTGCTCGCCATTCATTAAGTCCAAAAGTATTTCATTATCTTCCAAAACACTATCCCCCTATAGAAAATTATTTATATTTATCAGATAAATATTCTTGTATTTCATCACAGTCTACATTTCTTATTAATAAATCCTTAAACTTACCATTACTAAATTCTATAAGAACTTCTGACTCAAGTTTTTTCCTGGTAAGAAAGAAATAAGCGATAGGTATTATTAAAATAAAATAAGTCACAGCCCCTATTAATTCAGATTCCCCTAATAGCATATATGCAAACTTTGATAATACATTTGAAAGTACGTGTGTCATAAATAGCATAAATAATAAGCTTGCTATTGCACCTTTCTTATTTCTCTTATAATCTAATTGAATTTTAAATCTATACTTTTTCTTTACATCTTTTCCAACCAGCATATCTTTTATATCTTCTTTATTATATATTTTTATTCCTTGCATTCTATTATAATAATTTGAATGAACTAATATAATTCTTTTATTAGTACAAAACATTAATACATTAAAAGAATATCCATCCCCAGTCATAAAAGGTGCATTAACCATTAAATTTGCTCCAGTAGCTACCATAAGCATATCTGGATCTGTACCCTTTATTATCTTTTCTATTACTTCATCCTTTTCTAATAATCTTTCTTCAACATAAATACAAGCTTCCATAAGTTTTTCTTTTGCTAAATTTGTTTTTACATCATTTGTTATGCTGCTTAATTTCTTATCCTCAATATTAGAAAAATTTATATATTCTTTAATTTCTTGCTCATTATAATTAATGCCATTAAGCTCTTTAAATATTTCTCTATCATTCATATTAAATCTCCTTTATTATTTCCTTTACCTTATATACGAAATAACTCACCTTATTTTGGACATATAATATAATTTTTTCCAAATATTTAGCGTTATTTTTTAGTGAAAAGACCTACTACTTATAAATTTGTTTTCATAAATAGTAGGTCTTTATGTATTTTCATATTAATATCTCTTATAGTTTACTAAAATAATCATCTATTAATTTTCACCCATTTTTCTATAAGTATTACTCATGTTAATCAGTGAACAAAGCAACAAAAAATTTTTCTCGAATTCATCTGAATTTAATTCTTCTTCTTTTAAAATCATCTCATTTATACTATCAAATTTATTTTCAATAGATTTTTTTACATCTTTTAAATCTTCTTCATATTGACTTAAATATAAATTGTATAAATTTCTTATTGGATAACTTTCTTTAGATTCTAAATCTTTAACTATTTTATCTAATGAACTTTTTATATCTCCTATTGATAATGCACCTTTTAAATTATAAATAAGACTCATTAATATTAAATGTTCTTTACTATACTTTTTATTTTTAATAGACATTAAAAGTTTGCCCTTTGCATAATTATTAATCATTGTTTTGGTCAATGCTTTATCTTCTTCATTTCTTTTAGACTCATTAAATTTACCATCAAAAAGTTGGATCACTTGATCCATATATAAATCTATTTCAGGAATTTCTTCTAATGTTAATTGATTATTTAAATTTAGTTCATCAAATTTTTCTATTAATTCAGTAATATTCATATGTACCTCCACGTAGTTTCATAAACTACTTATTAATATATCTATATTAAATATACTAGTATTGTTAAGATATTTCAAGAAAATTAATATAATATATTAATTTTTTTGAAAATTTGAACTTTTACGGACTTTGACTTTTTAACTATATATTATTAATATAATACTAACAATACGTAGTTTTTAAAACTACCTGCGAAGGAGTGTTTATTTTGGAAAAATATTTAAGAGAGCCTATAAATAGCTTAACTCATTGGATCGGCGCAATTCTATCACTTTTTGCATTAATAGCAATGTTAACAAAAGGATTACTTAATAATGCTTCCACTGTATCAATAGTTTCCATCGTTATATTTGGTATAAGTTTGATTTCATTATATAGTGTTTCCGCAACTTATCATGGTGTAATAACAAGTGAAAAAATAATATTTAGACTTAGAAAACTAGATCATTCTATGATTTTCATTTTAATAGCTGGATCTTATGCACCATTTTGTTTAATTGCTCTTGGAGGTTCTAAAGGAACTGTTTTCTTTACAACTATAGCTTCTATTGCAGTTGCTGGTATATTATTTAGAATGCTTTGGTTTAACTGTCCAAGATGGTTACAAACCTCTCTTTATATTGGACTTGGATGGGCTGCAGTATTTATGATTAAACCATTATCTCAAGTACTTAATCCTGCTAGCTTATATTTATTAGTTCTTGGTGGTATTCTTTATACTGTTGGTGGAGTTATATATGCTTTAAAGCCTAAAAGACTTAAATTTGGTAAGTTTGGTTTTCATGAGATATTTCACATATTTATTATCTTAGGAAGCTTAAGTCATTTCATTTCTGTATTTTCATATATATTATAAAAGTTTTTTAAATATAAATAATATTGTTTAAATAAAATATAAATAAAGAATGATAGCTATAAATTATAACTATCATTCTTCTTATTATTGCTTAATTATTGCTTTTCTAGTTAATAGCCTTGATACTGATATAAATACAATAAATGATATTATAAACGTTAATACAGCTACATATGAATTTCTAATATTCAATCCAAATATAGTTGCTATAACCTTCCCCATCCTACTATTAATATTAGGATTAACTGTAATTAGTACATTTAATAGTATAATTATTGCTACTGGTACTATTGATACTACTACCTTCATAAACTTATTACATTTATAATAAATTATAGTTATTAAGAAACCTAAAGAAATTGCAGCTAAACATATTGTAGCTTGTAACACAAATGTATTAAATAAAGTTATAATACTATTACTTTGCACCCAGTCAAAAGAATGATACCAATTCCCATTTCCTATATTGCTATAAGCCATATCGTAAATAGTTGGACATTTCATAAATATATTATAGATACGGTTAATTATTATATCTATAAAAGACATAAATAGAACAACTGGAATCATGGATAATGCTGTTCCATATAGAAAATCTTTTCTTGATACATTATTACTCTTCATAAAATAGAAGTTTTCTTTAAATAAATTTAATCCTGCTACAAATAAAAATATTCCTGATGATATTTCTATTCCTGAAGAAGATATATTAGCATTTCTTGAAAGAAATACTGAAGCTAGACATACAGTAATAAAAATTGTGTAATAAATTGCTATTGAATTTTTTAAGCTACTAATATTATATTTAATTATAGATTTTATTTTCATTATTTAACTTCCTCCTCTCCAGTTAAATGGATAAATAATTTTTGTAGTTCTACCTTTGATGTTTCTAGTTGTAAATCCGTTATTTGCATTTTATTTTCATCATTTATTTTCCCAATAATTGTTGCAGCCTTAAAACCTGCCATAGAATCTATATTAATACATTTCTTACCCTTTATATATTCTTCAACCCTTTCTGAAGATCCAGATACTAAGTAAGCTTCCCCTAACAAGTTTTCAACTTCATTATTACCTAATACCTCACCATTTTTAATTATTATTACTTTTTCTAATATCTCTGAAACTTCTTCTATAATATGAGTTGATAAAACTATAGTTTTAGGTTTATCAATATAATTTGCTACTAATTCCTTATAAAACATATCCCTATGATTAGCATCTAATCCTAAAACAGGTTCATCAAAAAGCAATACTTCTGCTCCTGATGATAAAGTTATAATAATCTTACAAATTGATGAATATCCAGTAGATAATTCTTTAAACTTCTTATTAACATTAAGTCCAAATTTATTGCTTAAGCTTAAAGCATAATCCATATTGAAATTACTATAAAACTCTTTTGTCCACTTAAATAAATCCTTAATTTTCATTCCTTCAGGATATAAATCTTGCTCTGTCATAAAATATATTTTCCCTAAGACATTACTATTTTCTACTACATCTTCATTATCTATTGTAACCTTACCTCCACTTGAGAAGATTCTATTGGTTATAAGATTTAAAAGTGTTGTTTTCCCTGCCCCATTTCTACCCAACAATCCATATATCTTATTTTCTTCTATTGTTAATGAAACATTATCTAGAACTCTATGGTTTCCATATTCTTTAGTTAAATTTGATATATTTATCAATGCCATTATTTATTTCCCCCTCTTAATCATTTCTATAATATCTTCAGTAGATATATTCAGCTTTTTTGCTTCTTCAATTAGTGAAATTATATAATTAGAATAAAACTTATCTTTTCTCTTTTGTACTAACTTTTCCTTACTTCCACTTGAAACAAACATTCCAACACCTCTTCTTTTATAAATAATTCCTTCATCCACTAATAAATTAAAGCCTTTCGCTACTGTTGCAGGATTAATTTTAAATTTTACAGATATTTCTGTTGTTGATGGTATTGCTTCATCTTCATTAAAAATTCCATTTAAAATTCCGTCTTCTATTGATTGTGCTATTTGAATATATATAGGTATTTCACTATAAAAATTTAAGTTCATAGCTACCTCCTTTTAACTTTATAGTATATTATATGTCATTTTAGTTGTATGGTTCATTACTTATGTAATTAACTATATAGCATTTGGTTTTTATTGTCAATAATTTTATAAAAAAAGATGATGCTATACACATCATCTCTCTATTCACTAATATTAATAAAATTTATATACCACCATATATTATTCCAAGTACTATTACTAATACCGTTATTGTGGTGAATCCATACTTAGAAAATAATAAAAATTTTTCTCCAACCTTCTTACTTGCTCCCATGTTTATTTCTTCTAAGATATCTTCTTTATCTCTCATAAAATAGAAAACTATAAGTACTATTAATGCTCCAAGTGGGGATATTACTATAGTTATAAAATCTGCAAAATTATTAAATAAATCCATATTTAAATTTAGAGGTATTGATAATATAAATAATATAATTGATATTAAAATTGTAGCCTTTTTCCTACTTAATCTTGTTTGGGACATTAAAGCTTCTACTGGTCCTTCCAACATATTGATTGATGAACTTACAGCAGCAAATATTACACTTAAGAAAAATAACATTGATAATATTTGACCTGCTGGCATTGACTTAAATATAGTTGGTAATGTTATAAATAATAATGGTGGTCCTGACATAGGATCTAATCCAAATGCAAATACTGCTGGCATTATAACAAATGAAGCTAATAATGCAGATATAGTATCTAATATTGCTGTACTAACTGCTGATCTTGGTATATCCATATCCTTTTCTATATAACTGCCATATACCACCATACCGCATCCATTTAGTGATACTGTAAAAAATGCTTGTCCAAGAGCCATTACCCATGTATTAATCTTAAATAGGTATTCCCACTTAGGTGTCAATAAGTATCTAACTCCTTCTATAGCTCCTGGTAATGTTAAGGATCTAAATGCCAATAAAATAAAAATTATAAATAGTAAAGGCATTATTATTTTATTTGCCTTCTCTATACCTTTTGTGATTCCTATAACTACTATAATAAGAGCAATAATTATAGCAATTGCATTCCATAATATAGTTTCTTTACTTCCTGAAAAGTTATTAAAGAAATTATCTATTTGTATTTTATTTATTTCTCCTGTTGTACTTAAAGTGAAATATTTAATAATCCAGCCTACAACTACGTTATAAAACATAAAAACTCCTGCTAATCCTACTGCTGGTATTGATCCTATTAATACTCCACCCTTTTTTCCCTTTTTCTTAAATGCTTCTTTTATTCCTGTTAATGATCCTCCTTGTGCTGATCTTCCAAAAGTAAACTCTGTAATAAGCCCAGTAGATCCAAGTAATAAAACAAATATAAAATATGGTATTAAAAATACCGCCCCTCCATTTTGTCCTAACCTATATGGGAACATCCAAATGTTACCTAAACCTACTGCTGCCCCTATGCAAGATATTATAAATCCTGCTCTACTTGTAAAATGCTCTCTTTTCTTCATAACCTACATTCCTCCTTGTTTATATATAAAAAAACCACATAGTTTCTACTATGTGGTAAATAAACAGGAATTTAAACAAATACCACACAGTATTTATCTATGTGGTTAAATTATCTCTATAAATTTGAGCATAATTAATAACTTATAACCATCACAGATACAAACCTTAAATCTTGCTTATGGCTTGCATCTATAATTAATTTATAAATACAAGTCCTATCTATAATAGCTATAATAATAATTTATATTAACTTTTATTTTTTTAAAGTTAATTATTTTGCTCATTTTTATTCTCCTAAAAGTATATTTTAATAAATACTATCATCTCTATACATATGTGTCAATCCTTATAAAATATAAAGTTTAAAGAATTTTCTATGTTTTCCTTAAATTTTCTAAATATTATTTTATCTTTCAATGAAATTATGTTGAGTTTATGGTATAATAACGAAATGAATAAGATTAGAAATGAGGTATGTTTTCAGTGATAACTGTATCGAACGTAAGTTTAAGATTTGGTGGCCGTAAGCTATTCGAAGATGTAAATATAAAATTTAATCCTGGTAACTGTTATGGTGTTATAGGTGCTAACGGTGCTGGTAAAAGTACATTTTTAAAAATATTATCTGGAGAAATTGAACCAAATACAGGAGATGTTTCTATTCCTGCTAATACAAGAATGTCTGTTTTAAAACAAGATCATTATGAATATGATGAGTTTGAAGTTTTACAAACAGTAATAATGGGTAACAAAAGATTATATGAAATAATGGAAGAAAAGGATGCTTTATATGCCAAAGCTGATTTTTCTGATGAAGATGGTATAAGAGCTTCTGAACTTGAAGGTGAATTTGCTGATATGAACGGTTGGGAAGCTGAATCAGATGCTTCTTCTTTACTTCAAGGTTTAGGAATAGGAACTGACATGCACTATAAAAGGATGTCAGAGCTTGTAGGAGGAGAGAAGGTTAAAGTTCTTCTAGCTCAAGCATTATTTGGAAACCCTGGAATACTAATTCTGGATGAGCCTACTAACCATTTAGACATACAATCAATAAACTGGCTTGAAGATTTCCTTTTAAGATTTGAAGGAACTGTAATAGTTGTATCCCATGATAGACATTTCTTAAATACAGTATGTACTGTAATGGCTGATGTTGACTTTGGTAAAATCAAGTTATATGTTGGTAACTATGACTTCTGGTATGAATCAAGCCAATTAGCATTACAAATGTCTAAGGATCAAAATAAGAAAAAAGAAGAAAAAATTAAAGAATTACAAGACTTTATTGCTAGATTTAGTGCTAATGCTTCTAAATCTAAACAAGCTACTTCTCGTAAGAAGTTATTAGATAAGATAACATTAGATGATATACAGCCTTCAAGCAGAAGATATCCTTTCGTTGGATTTAAACCTGAAAGAGAAGTTGGTAATGAAATTTTAACAGTTGAAGGACTAACTAAGACTATTGATGGAGTTAAGGTCTTAGATAATGTTAGCTTTAGAGTTAATAAAGAAGATAAAATTGCTTTAATTGGTGATAATGATATTGCTGTCACAACTTTATTTAAAATACTAAATGGAGAAATGGAAGCAGACAGTGGAGAATTCAAATGGGGAATAACTATAACAAAATCTTACTTCCCTAAAGATAATAATGAATTCTTTGATGGCTGTGACTTAAGCCTTGTAGACTGGTTAAGACAATACTCTGGTAACACTGTAGAAGAGCAATCAGAATCTTACTTAAGAGGATTCCTTGGAAGAATGTTATTCTCTGGTGAAGAAGCATTAAAGAAAGCTAGTGTTTTATCAGGAGGAGAAAAGGTTAGATGTATGTTATCTAGAATGATGTTATCATCTGCTAACGTACTAATGCTAGATCAACCTACAAACCACTTAGACCTTGAATCTATAACTGCTGTTAATAATGGCTTAAGAGATTATAAGAGTGTACTTTTATTTGCTTCTCACGACCATCAATTTATACAAACTATTGCAAATAGAATAATTGATATAAAAGAAAATGGTTCAATAGTAGATAGAGCAATGACATATGATGAATACTTAGAGTTTTCTGGAAAAGCTAAATAAGCTAATAAAAATAGCTATATAGTATAAAATAGGATACCGTTTTTGGTATCCTATTTTTTTATATTACTTCAACAACTCTTTTTTCTCGTCTTTTCTATTAACTCATCTCTGTAATTCTTTTAATTTATTATAGCCATTAATCTATGAATTATCTATAAATTAAAATTTAAAGCCCATTAACTTCTGCCCCTACTTCTTCTTTTTTACTTATTATAAACATAATACTTATTCCTAAAGTAATAACCTCAGCCAAAGGAATAGTAAGCCATACCCCTGTCATTCCTAAGAAATTAGGTAATAATAATATCAATGGAATTACTATAACCAAACCCCTCATCATTGAAATAGCAAATGATTTTCTTGGCTTATTAATAGATGCAAAAAAGGATGTAGTTACAATGTTTATTCCCATAATAATAAATGCACTAAAATAAATATTAATTCCTTTTACAGCCATAGATAATAATTCTGCATTTCCCTCGTTATTAAATAGGTTGACTATTTCCTCGGAAAAATTAAAGCTTAATAAGTAACATAACATACCTAGTACTAATGATAGTATTAATCCATATTTATATATAAATTTGATATCTTTAAGTTTCCCTTCTCCATAACTTTTACTAATTATAGGCTGAATACCTTGAGCTATTCCTGTAAAAATTGCTACTACTATTAAAGCTAAATTTGCAATTATTCCATAAGCAGCAACTCCTATATTGTAAGATATTCTAAGAATAGTAAAATTAAATATTAATATTATTATCCCAGAAGAGAATTCAGTGATAAAAGAAGGTATTCCTAGTGAAATTATGCTTTTTATATCCCCCCTATTAAATTTACATTTAATAAGTTTAAAGTTATTTTTCTTTCTTATAAAATGAATTGATAATACAGCTAAGCTTAATATTGGTGTAGCTCCTGTTGCAATAGCAGCTCCAAACATTCCAAGCTTAAATGGAAATATAAATATATAATCCAAAACTATATTACTTAAGCTTCCTAAAATCATTGCTACCATAGCTAAATTAGGTTCATTATCATTTCTTACAAAAATAGTTACTATATTATTTAATATAAATACACATGAAAAAGATAAAAGTGTTTTTAGATAACTTCCTGCTAATGGAATTACAGTTTCATCTGCTCCTAAAACTTTTACAATATCATAAGAAAATAAAATTCCAATTACAGTTATAATTATACCCACTATAATGCCCATAAATATTGCATGCGTAAATATCCTATTTGCTCCTTGTTTATTTCCCTTACCCATTTGTATAGAGTACCTTATTCCTGCACCCATACCTATCATTAACCCTATACCACTAACTAAACTCCATAAAGGTAATACTAAGTTTAGAGCAGTTAATCCAATACTACCTACTCCATTTGCAATAAAAAATGTATCCGCAAGTATATAAAAAGAAAGTCCTATCATACTAATTATATTAAGTGATACATACCTTACAAATTTTTTAACAATACTATTATTCAATTTATAATTTCTCATATAGTTACCTCCTCATAAAAATAAAAGCATTAGATGATTCATACCCAAAGGCCTAATGGTATGAATCCCTAATGCTTCTTATACAAATATAATGTCCGGCGACATAAATACTCTAAACTATTTAACTAAAATTATTTTATTAAAATTTAATATCATTGTCAATATGGAAATTTTCTGGACCTCAGAGGTAAAACTCAAACATTCTTATTTAATTTATTCTTTATAATGCATATTCCTTGAGTTGCTGTACCCATTGGACAATATACGCACCATGACCTAGGCTTATATAAAAGCATTGTAATAATTCCGATTATAGTAGATGTAAGCATTATACTATAAAATCCAAATGCAAATTGAGCAATCCATGGAGTTATATTTGATAAATCATTAAATTTCCACGGTACCTTAAATGTCCAAATAAGAGTAATTATTTCTTTTAAATTGTTAGTTCCATTAAAAACTAAGTAAGTGCTAAATAACATATTAGCAAACATAGATAAAAAGAATATTAAAAAGCCATATCTAAACCACTTTGTCTTTAGAAATTTAGGAATTGGCTTATTTCTTGAAAATTTAGTTCCCATTAGCTTCAATAGTTGTCCCCTTCCACAATATATATTACAATAAGCTTTATTACCCTTAGTAAAACTTATTATTAGCGGAACTAAAAAGCATATTAGTCCAAGCCAAGCAAATAGTATATTAAATAACCCTAAAGTTAAATATAAAATAGTTGCAATCCATAAATAATTATACCACTTCTTTTTGTTTTTACTTTCAATTTTCATAACTAACTTTCCCCTCCCCTTATCTCAATAATAGATGAAGGGCATACATTTGCACACTTAGAACATCCAACACATTTGTCAAAATCAACTTTTGCATAAATCCCCTTATATACAGTGATTGCATTTAGCGGACAATTTTTCTGACATTCTCCACATGCAACACAATATTTTGTGTCCACATAAGCCTTTTTTCTAATTATTTGTCTAGACATAATATTCCTCCCCTAAAATATAAGTATAATTCAAATTATATGTTTATTTCTTAATTTAAACTGTAACAAAGTCACAGAGCTCATGAACTTTATTACAAAATAACTAAATTAAATTGTTTTATTTCTATGGATAATATAAATTTATGTACAACCAGTTAATATGAGAACTTGATTAATCTCTATATTTGCAATTGCAGTTTTATCTCTTAATAACAATAAAAGCATTAGATTATTCATACTAAAAGGCCTAATGGTATGAATCTCTAATGCTTCTTATATAAATATTACGTCTGGCTATATAAATACTCACAACTACTTAATTAAAATTACTTTATTAAAATATAATATTATTGTCAATATGGAAATTTTCTGAATCCCATGGTTAAAATTTAAAAATCTTTATTTGCTAATGCTCCATATAAATTAGCATCTTTTAAAAATAAGCACTTCTTTAGGTTAGGTAAAAATCTACTTATATCCATTATTACATGAAAAGTATTATATGTTACTTCTCTCAGAATTTCTTCTAAGTTTTCATATATTCGCTCTATAAAATCTTCTTGCTGTGATACAGCCCCCCTATTAATATTATTTCAGGATCATACATAAATCTCATATTATAAATTCCTATCGCTAAGTTTCTATAAAAATTATCTATAGCTTCCTTACAAACTTTATCTCCATTCTTACTCATTTCAAAAATTTCTTTTCCTTCAATCGAATCATTATTTAAAGCTAACCTTACTCTTTTAACTAACGACCCTACTGATGCATTATCGCTAAATGTTTGATATAAGTTATTTTCTTGATTAGTAATCATAAAACCAAATTCTCCACCAAATAAGCTAGCTCCATAGTGAATCTTTCTATCCTTTATTATTGAAGCTCCAACACCTGTTCCGATAACTAAGGAAAGAAAGTCATTATGTTCTCTTCCATTACCAAACATTAATTCACATAAGGCTGCACAATTTGCATCATTTTCTATACTAATTGGTAATCCTAATCTTTCTTCCAGCTTGTCCTTCCAACTAAATCCATGAATACACGTTAAAGCACTAAAACCATATATTATACCACTACTTGTATCTACCGATCCTGGAGCACTTATACATACTCCCTTAATATCAAATTTATTTTTATATTCATTGACTACATCTTCAATTAAATTAAGTAAATAATTTATATCATTTTTACTTTTATGAATTGCATAATTATTTAATATTAAATCCCCATTGATTGCAGCAGATTTTATTTCTGTACCACCTATATCAAAACAAGCATACATAATTCTTCTCCTTATATATTACTAATAATAAAATATCCCTTAAGCCTCCTCGCAATTTTCCTTATTATATAAGAATTTTCTCCTTATTAGTATTAATGATGTTAATAAAGCTAAACATCCTAAATAAATAATAACTCCTAAAATTGCTTTATTCATAAATGCAAAATTTAAAAATCCTAATGCTAATGTACTTTCAATCTTGAATCCTGCTATTAATCCACAAACTAATGCAGAGCAAATCATATTGGCTGGAACCATAAACTTCATATCTGAAAACATCATTGGAAGCGCTGGTTCTGATAAACTTAAAAATCCTAATGCAAATACTGATGGTCCTTGTACATGTTCATCTTCATCAAATAACACTTTTTTACGATCTAACATTATTGCAAGACCAGCAGCCATAGAAGGCAGCATATATGCTACTGCAGCATATGTAATTGGTCCACGAATACCCTCTGTTAAAGATATCATAGTAAATAATCCTGCTGTTTTATTTATAGGGCCCCCTAAGTCAAATCCAAACATTAATCCTAAGATAATTGCTAGTAAAACAGAACTCGTTGCTGATACATTATTCAAGAAATTAACTAATGAATCCTGAATGAATTTAACCGGTCCTGAAATACCATATTTAATTAAGAAAAAACCTACAACAGCAGTAATAACTGGAAGCACAACTAATGATAATAAAGCCTTTGTAGATCCTTCTAACTTCATTCTATTAAATGCTAATCCTGAATATCCAGCAATAAATCCGACAACTATACCTCCAAATATACCCAATCCTAACTGATTTGAGTAATATCCAAGTATAAATCCACTTGCTAAGCCAACTTTACCAGAAAGAGATTGTCCAATAATTAAAGCTATAAAAACATCAAACCTTTTTAAACCAATTTCATTTAAAAATGCAAATAAATCTCCGAATATACCATCCTTAGGTAAAATACTAGATAGGGCCATTCCAATTGCTCCAACAATAATTAATGGTAACATTCCATTGAATCCTGCATTTAAGTGCATTTTTGCAGTATTTAATCCTTTTTTAAATCCATCAGACACTTCTTATTCCCCCTTTACTAAACTCTTTGCTTGAGCTATTACACCCTTTGTATTTTTTAATACTTGAGTTGTAGAAACTTGAACAATCTTTTTTCCATTAAAACGTTCCATACCTTGAATAGCAGTATCAATTGCTAAAATAACGGCATCAGCTTGTGCTACATCCTCTAATGTTAATTCATTTTCAATTCCAGATGCACTTTGTGTTTCTATCTTAATTTCATCTCCTGCTTTTGTCATTTCCTTTTTAAGCCCCTTTGATGCCATAAAAGTATGCATCAATCCTGCTGGGCAAGCACATACGGCTACAAATTTCATATTTATTCCTCCAATACATTAATAATTTCTTTTATTGTTGTTGCATTATGTAAATCCTTGCATAATGCTTCATCCATTAATTTTTCTGCTAATGATGCTAATATCTTTAGATGTGATTCTTGACTTTCAATTGGAACAGTTATTAATATTACTATCTTTACATCTGTACCATCTAAAGTTTCCCATTCAACACTATCTTTTAATTTAGCAATAGAAACCTTACATTCCTTTACACTTGACGATTGTGTATGTGGAATGGCAATACCTTGGCCTACCCCTGTAGATAATTGATTTTCTCTTGCTAAAATATCCTCATAACATTTTTCTTTTGAATTAACATGGTTATTTTTATCAAGATTTTCAACTAATTTCATAATTACTTCTTCTTTATTTTCGCAAACTACGTTTATTAAAATATCCTCATCTAAAACTAATTCATTAATATTCATTGATATCTCCTTTTGTAAAACTCCTAATACTATGAATTACACCTAACTCATCTTTGCAATCTTTAATTTGCCGTATAGCATTCCTATTGTTTAATAACATATACATATCTTCAAAAATTTCCTTATCACTTTCTCTTACAGTCAATGATAGTGCACAAACAAAAACCATATCTGCATAGTAGCCATCCCAATCGACAGGTTTATCTAATATAACAATTGCAATTCCAGGTTTTATTACACATTTACTATATCCATGTGGTAATGCAACACCATTTAGCGCATATGTGGATGATATTCTTTCCCTAGCAAGAGTTGACTCATAAAAATCTTCTGTTACATATCCTGTTTTATATAGTCTATTACAAACATATTCCAACAAACTTTCTTTTGTCTTAAAACTTCTATTAATATATATATGTTCCCTAGGTACGTGAACTATAAATCCACTATTCTCTGATTCTAAATTCTCTTCATATCTGCTATGTTCCAAATATTTTCTAACTTGTTCAATATCATCATCTGTTATTATATGATGAATAAGTACATAATCAGATTTAGGTAAAGATAAAGGACAAGTTGATATAATAATCTTATTTTTGTCTATACGCCTTTCTCTTATTAAATCTTCCATTTGTTCAATTGAAACTTGATGCTTAATATTTAATCCTGGTATATTTACAAATAATCTTCCAGAAATCATTCTTGCATTTCCATAGCCTATATTACTTGCAACTATACCTTCATATTTTAAATCCTTCGATTCATCATTTTCTTCCATCATGGCTTGAATATGCATTGCAAGTAATCCTATTTCATCTTCATTCATATTAATATCAAAGCTTGATTTTAACATCATCGCAATATCTGCAGATATATTAAATGCGAATGGTAGGCATTCCTTCGTTTGTCCCAATGCAGGATTTCTTATAACCTTACCAAATTTTATTCTTTTTAGCATTTTGGAAATATGAATCATTAATCCTTTATAAAATATATTTTCTCTAACCCTTATATATTGATATTTCTCCTTAATAAGATCTAATATTGAATCTAATACATCACTTATATATTTTTGATTTTCTTCATCTATATCATAATTATTCATATTTATTAGTAAATAATATACTTCATCATTATTAAACTTTATACATAAAGTTTCTTCAACTTCACTTAATAGGGTTCTTGCATTTAATAATTGATTTGACCCCTCATACATTCCTACAATGCTTTCACTAGCTGAAAAATTGTGATTATTTTTTACACGATGATACATTACATTCAAACAAATCCTCATTTCTGTACTATTAAAACTTTTATATTTTCTTAATATATCTTGAAGATCTAAATCTATTTTGCTAGAAAGGAACTTACTTGCGAACATTATACTTTCAAGATTTATATCTATACTTTCAATTTGCTCACTCATTATATACTGTAATAAAAATCGTATATTTAGTTCTGTTCCGCTTATAACAATCCCATGATATGGTTTTTTAGTCAAATTTATGGAGAATTTCGATAACGTCTTTTTGACAGATTTCATTTCTTGATTTATAGTACTCTTTGAAAAATATAATTTATCTGCAATTTCCTGCAAGGTGGTGGTTTTCATATCAGATAAATATTCAATTATTTGATATTTTCTTGGCTTGTTTGAAAATCCATCTGATTCTATATTCTCAAATCCTCCATCCATAAGTGCCCTTACATCATCAGATGATAAGTAGTATTCCTTTTCTTTTTTCTTCAATTCTATATCATAGTTTTCTATAAGATAGGATTTTATATTTTTTATATCAACATACACTGATCTTACTGATACCTTTAATTCCTTAGATATATAATCAATATTAATACCTTTCTCATTTTTTATTAATAGCCATAATAAATTATATTCACGTGTAGATATCTCCATATAACCTTTATAATTCTTCACCATTACTCTTTATTACATCATGAAACCATTTAAAGCTCTTTTTCTTATATCTTTTCATATCCCTTAAGTCGGTATCAGTGCGGTTTACATATATAAAGCCATATCTCTTTTTCATTTCCCCTTGAGATGATAAAATGTCTATTGGTGCCCAAGTTAAAAATGATCTTACATCAACAAAGTCTTCACAAATTGAACTACTAACAGCTTCTATTTGCTTCTTAAAATATTCTATTCGATAATCATCTTCAACTGTCATATTCTTATCTAATTCTTCATTAACACCAATACCACTTTCTAATATATAAATTGGTTTTTCATAACGTTGGTAAATATCCTTTAATATAATTCTTAGTCCTAGTGGATCTATTGTCCATCCCCATTCTGTATTTTCTAGGTATGGATTCTTATCAAATGCTGTTTTCTTACCCATGAATGTATTTAAAGTATTTCTTGAAACATTTATTCCCCTTTTCTCATTACTTGCAATTGAAGATGCATAATAGCTAATTCCAATACAATCAACAGTATTTTTCTTTAATAATTCTAAATCATTATCTTCAATATTTGGAAGTAAATTATTAATATCCATACTTCTCCATAGAGCCTTTGAGTATTGTCCCCTAACTAATATATTTAGTAGATCAAAATTGAAGGATTCATTAATTCTTTGCGCTTCGAGTATATCTAAAGGATTACAAGTCTTAGGATAACATGGACTTGAATTAATCATTCCAATAACTGTAGCATCAGGATCTATCTCATTTTTGCATTTAACAACTATAGCTGACGCTAGTGCCATATTATGCATTAGTTGATAACGAGTACTATCAAACTTACTATCATCAGGCCCGATTTCCGATGCTAATAATCCAACAAGTGGACAGCCGTTATGTTCATTCATAGGAATCCAATACTTAACTTTTCCCTTATACCTCTCCATTAGTATTCGTACATATTTCTCATATGCTCTTAATGTTCCTCTACCTAACCATCCATCATATTTATTTTGCAATTCTAGTGGAGTATCAAAATGGTATAAGCATATCATAGGTTCTATTTGGTTATCTAATAACGAATCTATAACTCTATCGTAAAACCTTAACCCTTGTTCATTTATTTCTCCTTCACCATCTGGCAGTATCCTAGACCATGCTACTGAGAATCTATAAGAATTAATCCCGAGTTCCTTAAATAGTTTTATATCATCTTCATAATTATGATAAAAATCTATACCATCATTGAAATCACGAAATCCCTTAGACTTTAGATAATCATAAATAGTTAATCCTTTTCCATACTCTTCTCCGCTTGCCCCTTCAGTTTGATGTGCTGATACTGAGCCTCCCCAAAGAAAACCTTCAGGCATCTTCATACCATTCTTTCGTTTAAATCCTGTCATTACTACTTCCTCCTTTTCAATTTATAAATAAATTATATCATGTAAATTTCTTTATAAAATTTATTAATTTGCATAACTTTTTTGCAAGAATATTATTATTAGCCTCTTATTTTTACAAAGAATAACTTTTTATACTTAATCTCATTACTATAATCAAAAAAAATTAAAATATAAATCCTTTCTATATAAAATAAAAGAAAATAACAACTACTATAATGTTATTTTGCTTTTTATTTTAACTAATTTTATCTTAACTAATTTTATATTATATATTAACTAATTTTATTTAGTATATTTAAAATGAAGTAATTCATGAGCTTTTCCGTGACCTGGTTCTCCCATATATGTTTCATACATTTTATTTAAAGCACCATTCTCGTGTGACTTTCTTTTCTTTAGCACATTTTTATCTTGATTGTATAATACTGATGCTCTCACACTTCTAATATCCATCGTTAATCTATCTGATGCATTTATGTGAGGTTGTCCACCACCATTTACACATCCCCCTGGACATGCCATTACTTCTATGAAGTGATATTTCTTTTTATCAAAATTATCACTATTCATAAAGCTGAATACATTAGAAGCTCCATTTATAACTGCAATGTTATAACTTTCTCCACCAATTTCAACTGTTGCTTCCTTTATGCCTGCTAAACCTCTTACTTGTTCATATTCTATATTTTCTAAATCTTTACCTTCAACAAAATCCTTAGCTGATCTTAAAGCTGCTTCCATAACTCCACCAGTAGCTCCGAATATAGCACCTGCTCCAGTATACTCTCCCATTGCTGGATCTGCTTCACTATCATCTAATTTAGCAAAATCTATTTTTGCATCTTTAATCATTTTTGCTAATTCTCTTGTTGTTATTACTGCATCTATATTTCTTAATCCATCATTTTCCATTTCCGGTCTATCTGCTTCATATTTTTTAGCTGTACAAGGCATTATAGTTACTGTGAATACTCTTTTTGGATCTATATCTGCAACTTGTGGATAGTATGTTTTACTTGCTGTACCAAATATTTGTTGTGGTGATTTAGCACTTGACAAATTTTCTAAAAATTTCGGATAATAATTTTCAACTTGTCTAACCCAAGCTGGACAACATGATGTAAACATAGGGAATGGTCCACCAGCCTTAATTCTTTGAACTAACTCTGTTGCTTCCTCCATTATAGTCATATCTGCACCAAAATTTATATCAAAAATCTTATCAAATCCAAGATGTCTTAATGCTGTATATAATTTACCTGTAACATCTACCCCATAACCCATCTTAAATAATTCACCCATAGCAGTTCTAACAGATGGTGCCATTGCAACTATAACATGCTTTTCTTCATTTTCTAATGCTTCTTTAACTCTATCCATGTGAGATTTTTCAGATAAAGCATCTACCGGACATGCCGCTACACATTGTCCACATAATAAACAATTAGTTTCATCAAAGCACTTTAAATTTTCTGGTCCAATAATATTTTCCCCATTAACTTCTATAAACTTTATTGATTCTGTTCCAGTCTTTACTCTACATGCTGCCACGCATCTTCCACATTTAACACACTTAGTTCTATCTAAAACTATTGATTTACTTCTATCATCTACATATTCAGTTTTATCCGCAACAATAAAAGGCTTAGATGCCCTTGCCTTAGTTTTGATTACTAGCTTTAAAAATTCACAGTTCTCTCTTCTTTTACAAGGTCCGCACTTGAATTCATGTTTATCTAATAATGATGAAACTGTATTTTTAACTTCTTCTTGAACTCTTTCTGTGTTTGTATTAATAACCATTCCATCCTCAGGAATAAAACAACATGCTTTAACTAATTCATCTTGCCCCTCAACTTCAACTAAACAAACTCCACATTGTCCAACATTACTGCAATCTTCTAAAAAACATAATGCAGGAATATCTATTCCATTATCTTTTGCTATTTTTATTAAACTTTTATCTTCATTAACTAGAATTTTATTTCCATTAATAGTTATGTTTTTCATTAAAACTCCCCCTATAATCATGGTGTGAAAAATAAAATTGTTATATTATTAACAATGTTATTTTACTCTATTTTTGAGATAATTGCTATCTTTTAATTATTACTTTCTAGAATATATTTCACCTATGATTTTACGACAAAAATCGTTAGCGTACAATGTAAAATTATAGTGGAAAATGTACTTTATTAACAAATTTATCAAAATGGGAATAAAATGCTATTATAATAATAGTTTAATAAATGAAAACTTTAACTTTTATTTAACATTTAAAATTATATATGAATTTTTATAATTAATTATGTATCTTGCTTTCTAAATCAGCTTTCATTTCCCAATGAATCACAAAAGCCAATATAGCTCTTAATACTATTATTGCTGCTAGTATATACATTTCATCCATTGATCTAACTATAACAGTCTTTAATATCTCTGCTCCAAGCTTAAATTCCAATGCTAAGGTTAATGATTGTGCAAATTCTATCTTTATAGGGTAGAACTTCTTTGTAATCATATTTACTATAAACCTATAAAAAGCTTTAATAGATCCAACAATTATTATTAATATACCCATTAATTCCAAAAGATGTATTACTATTGGTGTCACTACTTCTATTAAATGTCCTAACAAGACTCATCTCCTCCAAACTTACTATTTACATTTAATTATCTTTGATAATTAAAAATAAGTAAAGTAATTTATATAATATTAGAATTTTTATTGCGTTTTTATGTTAATATAATACTATAAAAATATTTATTTGAGGTACCATATGATACGAGTATATAATAGACAAACACAAAATTATGAAATTGAAAAAGTTGCTGGAGAAAATTATATTAAGTGGTCCTATGAATCACCAGTTGGAAAAGGACTTACTGAGCTTTTAGTAAAGAAAAAGTTATTTTCTAAGATTTATGGTTCTTATTGCGATACTTCTTTTAGCAAGAAAAAGATACCTTCTTTTATAAAGGACTTTGACATAGACATGAATATAAGCTCTAATACTATAGATGACTTCAATAGCTTTAATGACTTTTTTGTTAGAACCTTAAAAGAAGATTCAAGGCCTATTTTAAAAGATAATAATCTCCTTATATCACCTGGAGATGGAAGACTATTTGCATACGAAAATATTAATATAAATAATCTAGTTCAAGTTAAGGGAATTCATTATAGTTTATCGGAATTAATTGGTGATACTTCTGTTGCTATGGAATATGAAGGTGGAGTATGCTTAGTATTAAGACTTTGTCCTACTGACTATCATAGATTTCATTTTGTTGATAATGGCTTACCATTACAAAACAATTTTATAAATGGTAATTATTATTCTGTTAATCCTATTGCATTAGAGAGAATCCCTAAACTTTATTGTCAAAATAAAAGGGAATGGAGTATATTTAAATCCGATAATTTTGGTGACATTATTCATGTTGAAGTTGGTGCTACATGTGTTGGAACAATAATTCAAACATATACACCTAATAAAAAAGTTTCAAAGGGAGAAGAAAAGGGATACTTTAAATTTGGTGGTTCAACTACTATTCTTTTATTTAAGAAAGATACCATAAAAATTCATGAGGATATATTGCACCAAACAGATCTTGGTTTTGAATCTAAAGTTTTAATGGGTGAAGTAATAGGTACTAAAAGCTAATAACATAGTTTTTAAAATTACTTTTTACAAACTATATAAGTATAAATTACAATATATGTTTAAAATAATTTTTTATATAATGAAAATATATTATAGGAGTAAAATTAATGGGGGATTTAATATATAGATTATTATTATTTTTAAATAGTAGTAAGGAAAATGATATTAATTATAATATAGCAATAACCATGCTTAGAAATATACGTTCTATTCCAGAAATGTCTATAAATAAGCTTGCTGATATTTGCTTTACTTCACCAGCTGCTATAACAAGATTTTGTCATAAATTAGGATATTCTAATTTAATAGAATTTAAGGAAAATATAAAAATAAATATTGGTCATTATAATGAAGGTCTTATGAAACCTAAAGCAATCTCTTATGATCTTTCAAGAGAAGATATATTAAAGAATATGTCCTTAGAAATTATTGACGAAATAGAAACCTCTAAGGAATTTATAGACTTAAAAATTGTTGATAGAGTAATTGAGCTTATTTTTAATAGTAACAACGTATGCATATTTGGAACTCAATTCTCCCAACTTATGGCTCAAGACTTACAACGTAAATTAGTTAATTTATCTAAACTTATTTATCATGCTAATGATGTTCAAGAGCAAGAAAGATTAGCTGAAGATTTAGATGAAAATTCATTAGCAATTCTTATTTCTCCTACTGGAAGATTTCCTTTGTATCATGAAAGGCTTTGGAAGAAGATAGAGAAAAGCCCAGCCACAGTAGTAGTTATTACCGAAAAGAAAAAAACTGAATATATAAAAAGAAGTGATTATATAATTTATCTACCACCTAGAAATGACTCTAATGAATATGTTCAAAATCATAGATATGACTTAAGCTTCTTAATTGAATACATTTATGTTAGATATGGAATTCTTTATAAAAGTAACTCATAATTTACACTTTTTTCAGCACACAACTTATTTAGTTAAGAGTGCACAATTTCAAAGCTTATAGTTTTCTTTAGTAGACAACTGATATTAGAAAATCAAAAAAAGAACTCACTTTTTAATATTGAGTTCTTTTCTTATTTCTCTATTCTTTAACTCGTCTTAATGAGTTATTCCCTCTTTAAACTATGTGCTGTGCACTGTACCCTATCTAAAATTCAGCTCTTTCTACCTTTTCAATTTTTTCTATAACATTTTTGAACTGTGGTAGGTATTTTTTATGAGCAAGTAACATTTCATTTAATAATTTTCTTCCTCTTATATCATCTGAGATTAAAGGATTTGTTACCATTGCTAATAGTGCTATATTGTAATCTCCTGTATATGCTGCTTCTGCTGCTAGTCTTTCAAATGTTTTTATTTGTCCAACTAATCCTTGTGCAAATATAGGTAAATCAGTAACTGTTTCTACTGGTACTGGACCATTCTTTCCTATATAACAGCTCACTTCTACTGCTGATTCATCTTCGAATTGCTTTAAGGTTCCATTATTCCTAGTATTTACTGCAATTATAGTATTCTTATCATTATATATTCCGTTTATAACATTACATGCAACATCTGAATAATGAGCTCCACCACGTTTAGCTAACTCTTCAGGCTTTTCTTGTAAATTAACATCTTTATACATTTCAAATAATTTCTTTTCAACTTCCATTACAACTTCTGCTCTAGTTTTACCTTTTTTGAATTCTTCTAATTCACTATTAAGCATATCTCTAGTTTTGTAATAGTATCTGTGATAAGGACAAGGAATTACTCCAAAAGCTCTCATAGTTGCTATATCCCAATCAAATCCTTTTATATTTGCCATTGTTTGAGTTTTAGAATCAGGTGATGTTAATTCTTTTAGAATTTCAGCTGTAACATCATTTCCATCTAAATAAACTTTTTCAGCATAAACCATATGGTTTAATCCTGCAAAATCTACAGTTATTCTATCACTATTTACTCCTAATATATCAGCAAAAGCATATTGTAACCCAATTGGAACATTACATACACCTATAACCTTTTTATGAACTCCATATCTTAATAAAGCTTCTGTGACTATTCCTGCTGGATTTGTAAAGTTTATTAACCAAGCATTTGGACATAATTCACTTATATCTTTAGCTATATCTAATATTACTGGTACTGTTCTTAATGCTTTAAATAGACCACCAGCTCCATTAGTTTCTTGTCCTAAAAAGCCATGACTTAATGGAATTCTTTCATCTTTTACTCTTGCTGGTAATAATCCAACTCTTAATTGTGTAGTTACAAAATCTGCATCTTTTAACGCTTCTCTTCTATCTAGTGTTAAATGTATATTCATTGGTACTCCTGCTTTTTCTACCATTCTTTTAGCTAATGCACCAACGATCTCTAATTTTTCTTTTCCATCTTCAATATCAACTAACCAATAGTCGCTTACAGGCATCTCATCATATCTTTTTATTAAACCTTCTACTAATTCAGGTGTATAACTTGATCCTCCACCTATTGTAACTATCTTTAAACCTTTTTTATTCATATGCCCAACCCCCATAACTTTAATATATTACTTTATACTTTTATTATATATACATATCAAGGAAAACAATTTCAAAATTTGAAAATCTACTTTTAAATCATTCTTTATTCTTATTTATAACTATTTTTTTTACTTGAGATTTAAAATTTTCTTCAATTCCATCAAATATTATAAGATTTATTCCCATTTCTTTAGCTCTTTCTTTTACTGCAAGCTTTATTGGTTCCTTTGTTGCAACTAAAATTTTAAAAGCTCTACTTCCACCAATTTGTTTGCTATATACATCTAATTCATTTAATGCTTCTTCATTATACTTATCACTATCTTTGCATGATATAAAAATAGGAATAGCATCTTTCACTGCAATTACATCTAATTCATTTTTCACTATATTACTTTTATCATTCCATAAGAACATAACGCCACTTTTTACTTCATCTATTTCTTTTATTTCTCTAATCATTATATTTGTGGCTATCTCTAGCCATGTTCCACTTTTAAATATAAATGATTTTAAGTATTCATTCTTAAAATTAACTGTAATTTCTCCATCAGAAATTTGACTATAATCTACGCCACCCATTTCTCTTAGCCTTTTAAGTATTTTATTTATCAGATTTTTTTCTTCTTCTAATAAAAGTTGTACTTTTATAGTAACAGTTTTAGAATCTTCGTAATGATGAATAAATATATTAGCATCATATAATTTCTGTTTGTATTTATGCCACAAATCTAAATTTTTATATATACTTTTTGTTAAATAGATTAAATCTTCTTTATTAGAAAGATCGCTTGAATCACTTAAAAGAGTTCCTCCTGATGCCTTTATTATTTTCTCTAATTGCATATCTTCATACTCTTCTTTAGCAACCTCTATATCTTTATCAAAAATATATAAATTTTTATTTTTAACATCTATATATATTGATTTTATTGAATTATCTTTAGATATATTGAGTAACATTAAGGAGTTTATTCTACTTCCTCCTGTTAAATTAATTAATAGATTTTTATCTTTACTCTCATTTATAATTTTATTTAATAAAGCTATATTTCCTTCTTCTATTAGAACTTTATTAAACTTAATTGATGAAAGATAGTTTTTATAATAATTCTCTACAGTATTTATCAAATCTATCTTACTTTTATCGTATATAAATAATACTTCCCTTGGATTAAATCTTTTTGTTGCTAATATATTTGCCCCATTGTGATTATCTAGTTGATTTATTAATATATCTACATTCATACTATTAGCCTTTCTTTTCAAGTTTATATATTTTTAATTTATCCAAAGGATAAGAATTTTATCCCAGTATAAGCAACTTACTAAGTAGTATTACTCTATTGGTTTCCTATAAAAACCACCAAAAAATGTCTCAGTTTTTAGTACGTTAATAATTATCTTAGGATCAATCTTTTTCATTAAACTTACAATTTCATTAACTTCATATGATGAAACAACAGTATGGAGAAGTTTCATTTTCTTTTTGCTATATCCACCAACTGCATCAATACATGATATTCCATGGCGATACTCCTTTATATATTCCTCAATTATTTCTTCATCTTTTTGCGTTGTAATTTGTAAAGTTACACGCTCATAACGATGGTGAAAAGTTGATATAGTTTTTGTTGAAATAAACTGGAACAAAATAGAATATCCTGCATAAAGCCATCCAAACATAGCTCCAAATATAATTAATATAATAGTATTAAACACAAATACATGTTCCCAAATTGATTTTCCTATTTTATTGGATACAAATAATGCTATAAAGTCTGTCCCACCTGTCGATGCATTCCCCTTCAATGCAAATACAACAGATATTCCATAAGCAAATCCACCAAAAGCCACATTTAACAGTAAATCATCAAATATAGGTGGAAAATTACAAAGCTTTAAAAGTAAGCTTGTTAAAAATACTTGAGTTAAGGAAAAAAAGTAAACCTAGGGCTAATATGCTTATAGCAAATAAATGCTACTGGTATATTAAGTGCTACATTTGCAAGTGAAACAGAAATATTACCTCCATATAGGGACGTAATCTTATCAATAAGAATAGCTACTCCAGTAAATCCACTTGAAAGTAAATTTGATGGTTGTATAAAAACCTGAATAACATATGCCTGTAACAATGAAGATAAAAAAACTGCTACTATTGTTATTAAGGCTTTAGTTATTTTATTATCTTTCATTTAATACACTTCCTACTAAAGTAGATACCTTCAAGCTTGAGACAACATCATAATTATTTTCATTAGGAAAATTTGCATATGAATAACTAACGCTTTCTGTTGATGTTGTTGGATCACTTAACCAGTCCTTACAAGATGAATGTATTTGATAAATCCCAGTTTCATTCATTAATTTAACTGCATTTTTATCATTAATACCACTACCTGCAAGAATTTCAATCTTATCACCATATTCCTTTTGTAGATGAGCAAGCATTACTCTACCATCCCATGCCTTTTCTTTTAATCCACTTGTTAACACTCTATCAACACCAATTTCAATTAATTCCTTCATAGTTTCACCAGGCTTTCTTACACAATCAAATGCCCTATGAAAAACAGCTTCACCATTATACTTATGAATTAATTCAACCATGTCTTTAGTTAAAGCCTTATTAATTGTAGTATCTTCATTTAAAAAACCAAATGCTAAACCATCAGCACCATTTTTCATAAGTATTTCTGCATCTGCAAACATTACTTCAACATCTTCCTTATTATAAAAAAATCCACCACCTCTAGGACGAATCATACAAATAACTTTAAGCTTAGTATTTTGTTTTGTCATTTTTAAAGATGCAAGTGATGGTGTTAAGCCACCTAAATGTAATGCTGAATTTAATTCTATTCTTTTTGCACCACCTTTATAGCTTTCAAGTGCATCGTAATAACTGCCACAGCATATTTCTACGTATTTATTCATATAAACAACCCCTCTTTTTAGATTCTTTATCTCTTTATTAGGACATTTTTTATAAACTATTTTGCAAGTTCATATAAACTTAATGCATATATTTTAGCATTTGTAATTATATCCTCTATGCTCATCCACTCATTTGGATTATGCCCTATCCCCTTCTGACCTGGAAAACTTGGTCCAAAGGGAACAATGTTAGGCATTATCTTTGCGTAAGTTCCTCCTGTTGTTGTAACAGGAGTACCATCAAGTCCTGTTACTTCCTCATAACACTTTTGCAATGTTTCTACTAAAAAGCAATCTTTCTTAAATTTAACAGGCTTAAAGTGACTTTCTAATTCGACTTTTAATGTTTTTGCTTTAATATTACATTGATTTATTATTTTGTCAATACTAATACTAGCTGGATAGCTAATTGAAGCTCTAAAGACTGCTAAACCTTCCTCCATCTTTAATTGATAATTTCTCATAACTGTTTCACCAAATTCTTTGTCATTAATATCAATTCCTAAATTCTCGCCATTATTTTTTGCATTTATAAAATATTGGTTTATAAATTCAAAAAACTCCCCTAACTTATCTAATGTTGAAGATACTTTAATTACTGCTCTACCTCTTTCCGCATAAATAACAGGATATTTACAATCTGGTGTAAACCCATATATAGGTGGTAATTCATGCTTTAAATAATACTTTAAGTCTTCAAATCCACTTTCCTCATCACAACCAAATATTATTCTAACTTCCTTGCTTAATTTAATTCCTAACTCTTTTAAGGCATATAGCCCAAATAAGCATGCAAAAATAGGTCCCTTATTATCTAATATTCCTCTTGAGTAGATAAATCCATCTTCTTCGTAAGCACTGAATGGTGGATGTCTCCATCCATCACCAACTGGAACAACATCTAAATGTCCAATTGCACATACATATTCACTACCTTTTCCATAACGAGCATATCCTAAGTAAGAATCCATATTAACACTTTCAAAACCTAATTCCTGTGAAATTTCCAAAGCTTTAAGTAAAGCTTCTTTTATCCCTTTACCAAAAGGGGCTTCTTTTATTGCCTCTGACTCAATGCTATTAATTGAAATTATTTCTTTTATTTTTTCAATCATTAATGGAGAAACTTCTTCAACTTTTTTTATTATTTTATCTCTCATGAAATTATCTCCTATTCCTCAATTGGTGCCATACGCGTTTTCATATAATTATCAAGCCACTCTTGAGTTGCTAATTTATGAACAAACTTGCCATTTATATTTTCAGTTAAATAAATTTCTGTATCCTTACCTTCCACTACTACTGCAAATGAAAATCCTTCAATATTCGTAGCAACTCCCCATTCACCTTTATTATTCATTGCCACTAAAGATAAATCCCCAGCTTCTCCACGTCTTTTCTTTAATTTTTCATTTAGTTTATTTACTGCTAATTCACAAGCCCTTTGAGGATGTACTCCTTCACTCATTAATCTAACAATCTCATAGGAGATACACCCCTTCATTAGGTCTTCACCTAATCCAGTTGCACTAGCACCTCCTACCTCACTATCTACATATAACCCTGATCCAATAATTGGAGAATCCCCAACACGCCCTTTTCTTTTCATAAATAATCCACTTGTTGATGTCCCTGAAACCATTTTACCACTAGCATCTAAACATACCATACCAACTGTATCATGCCCAATGTATGGTTTAAGTTCCTGCTCTTTAACTTCTTTAACACGCTTTCTATAATGTGCTTTAGCACGATCACTCAACATGTTTTTTCTCTCAAATCCTAATTTATGTGCATATTTCTCCGCTCCCTCTCCAACAAGTACACAATTTACCTTTTCATTACTTAATGAACGTGCAATTGAAATTGGATTAGCAAAATCCTTAATTGCTGCAACTGCACCAATATCAAATGTATCTCCATCCATATAAGCTGCATCTAGTTCAACTTCCATTTCTTCATTTGGAAGCCCACCATATCCAACTGATTTATAATATGGAAAATCCTCTACTTCCTTAATTGCCGATTCAATAGCATCTCCTGCACATCCACCTTTTTTTAAAATTTCAGCGCCTTTAGTAATCCCTTCGGCAGCCATTCTCCAAGTAGCAATCATACCCCACATATACATTACCTCCAACTCTTTTTATTTAGCATATATGTAAATAAAGAGGCTGTCACAAGACAGCCCTTTGACTTTTATTTATAACATATCTTACTTTCTAAGTCCTTTGTATCTTCACCTTTAACAATAACCTGTGCAAGCTTACACATATTTCTAAGGGAATCATTTAATCCAAAGCCACCCTTTTTAGGTGTTTTAACAATAGAAATCTTATCTTTATATAATTCTATAGTATCTTCATTTTCTTCACTCATTGCCGCAAATGCCTTTATATCTGTTGATGTATTAATTTCATATGCTACATGAGCACACATTCTTGCATAATCAATATAATTAAATGCAGGCCCACATATAACAACATCTGGTTTTATCTTATCTACCATTGCACATAACTTACGGGTTACCTCATCTGGATTTGCTAAATATGTGCCATTACCACAATATAAGCATGCTATTACATGACCATCTACCTCTTTTAAAAAAGGTGCCATCATAACTGCAGGGCCTATTGGTTCCTTTTTGCCTCCAAGTGGCAACATCTTGTCATCTTTTGTTCCAAGACCAGATTGGATCTGATCAAAAATCATGATAATTTTCATGTTTTCACCTCTTTAGTTTATAAATCGTCAAATGATATATCATCAAATGAGAAATCTTCTTCTTGCTCATTTGCATTAGATTCATCTAAAAGATACTGTTTATCCATCATTTTAATAAATGGTAAATAAACAAATACACCTAATACTAGTAATATTATTTGTAGAACCGCGCCCCTCCAATCAGTTGCTAATAATCCTGAAATAATTGGTGGAGTTGTCCAAGGAATTTGTATTCCGTTACAGTATGGAACTAATCCAATTCTCATAGCAAAATATGATATAACAATATTCATAGTTGGTACTAGCATAAATGGTACTAATATTGTAGGATTTAATACTATTGGTAGTCCAAACACAATTGGTTCATTTATTCCAAAAACACCTGGAATTAAAGCTAATTTTCCTAATTCTTTTACACGTTTTGATTTACAGAAGAATAGCATAGCAATTAATAATGATAATGTAGAACCACATCCCCCAAATGTTGCAAATAAATCTTGGAATTGTTGGGATATTATATTTGGTATAGGTAGTCCATCTTTTAATGCTTGCAAGTTTTCTGCAGCTAATGTTTGAAGTATTGGATTAAATACTGCTCCTACAACTGATCCCCCATTTACTCCAAAGAACCAGAAGAAATGTAAGAATATATAAGCAGTAATCATAGCCCCTAAAGTGTTTCCTAAATTAAGTAATGGAGTTTGTAAAATCACATATATAAAATTAAAGGCATTTTCATATGGTGTTAATGCAAATAACCAATTTATTGCACAAAATGTTATCATAACTACACCTGCTGGAATTAATGCAGCAAATGATTTTGTTACAGTTGGTGGAACACCTGCTGGCATTTTAATTACCCAACCTTTTTTATTTACCCATGAGTATATGTGAACAGCAGCAAATGCACATATGATTCCTATGAATATTCCTTTAGCACCTGTCCATCCCGTTGGAATACCATTAACAAGGAAGGCCTCTCCTGTTTTACTTAATTCAGCTTTGACCGGAACCTTGTATGGCATTAATATAAGCCAACTTACTAAAGCAGTTGCAGCTCCAAAAAGCTTATCAACTTTCATTTTCTCTGAAAATGAATAGGCAATTCCAACAACAGCTAATAATGCCATAACATCAAATGTTGCAGATACTGGTTTTGCTAAGAATCCATCCCATCCCTCACCTAATATATTAGTAAAAAAATCATTCCATCCTGGGATTGGAAAGTTAGCAATTAATAAGAAGAATGAACCAACAATTAGTAATGGAGTTGATATTAAGAAACCATCACGAATTGACATTAAATATTTATTACGTCCTATTTTTTCAGCTAATGGCATTAAAATATTTTCTAATCTTTTTAACATAATTTTTTCCCCCTCTTCCCTTAAATTAATTTACCTAATTACTTTTTCTTTGCTTTTAAAAGCTGAATAGCTACCTTTAAAACTTTATCGCCCTTCATCATTCCATAATCTTCTGGGTCAATTACTTGAATTGGTATTCCTGTATTCCCATATAGCCTAACTATTTCGTCATATCGATACTTAACTTGAGGTCCAAGTAAAATTATATCTGGATGTTTCTCTTCTATAATTTGTCCAATTTTATTATCAGGAAATGCTTGTACCTCGATTGGTAGGTTATGTTCATCAGCTACCTTTTGCATCAAACTAGCTAACATACTTGTGGACATACCTGCACTGCAAAATAAATAAACCTTTTTCATATTTCTCCTCCTTATTATAAATTTAATACCATTCTTATTTTACCAATTTAAACATTTACATAAACTGAACCATCTTTCCTATCTCTTAGGAAATACTTACATCATTTTAGTTTTTCTTCCAAGGCTATAATACGTTTATAATTATCAATCATTTCATTTGCAATAATTTTAAAATTTTCAGCACTCATTAATTGATCTTCAGCATGAACTAATAATAATGAGCATACTACACTTTCTCCTACTGCTTCTTTTTCAATTAATTCAGCATGACCTTTATGACCCTTTGAAAAGTATTCTTGTCCATCTTTAATACATTCCTCAGCCATATCAAACTTTCCATCCTTTGCTTTCGAAATTGCTTCAATATAAGAAGACCTCGCCATTCCTACATTTGAAATAATTTTAAAACAAGCTAACTCAATTTCATTCATAATATTTCTCCCTTCTACTCTTTCGTTGATATTACTTTTGTTTTAGCAATACGATCATGAAACATAGCATTATCCTTATTAAATAAAGCATATATAATTGATATAATTGTAATTAAAGTAAAAATATATATTAAAATCTTTTCAGTATTTGTATTTATTAATAGTCCTAATAAACTATAAAGATATCCTGAAATCGGATAAGTTGCACCCTCTAACAATATAACTCCAATTCCTTCTCTAATAAACATTGTCCTAAAATCTGGATTGCTTCCATCTTGATTTACCACCTTAAGCCCTAAGGCTCTTTTACCAATAGTTTTTCCTGGGTGTTTATAAACTGGTGAATAAATTAAATAGTAAAAACTAATAAGTAAGCATATTGTAAATACCATTAATGCATAGGGGAACTCAAACATATCTAGTGTTATTTTGTTCTCAATTTTTTTTGTAATAATAGAATAAATATATTTTATAGGTATTGCATATAGTAAAACTAAAATTATATGATCTATTAAATAAGCAAATAATCTTTTTGATGGAGAAACTCTAAATTTATTATTGATTTCTAATCTTTTATTTACTCTTGTAGATTTAACTTCTTTATTCATAATTACCCCATTATTCTTTCTAAAAATTCTTCATAATCCTTAACCTCTAGTAACTCAGAGAATGTTAATTCATCGCTAATGGTACTAGCTAACCATTCTAAAAACATAAATAATAATGATTTATCTTCTTCATTAATTGCAAGTAACATAACAAGTTTTACCTCATATCCCCCCATTTTACTGGAACCTTTAAGAGTGCTACTGAAATTGTTGATAAATAACTCTGCGATCTTAAATCATGTGGTGTTGCAAATCCATAGGAAAAAGATGTTGGAGACATTTCTTCTCTTTTCAAGACAGATTCTTTAAAATCTTTAGGAACAATTTTATGTTCTTCTAATTTACTGCACATTTTGTTAATAATATCTTTTTCATCTTTTCCATCAAAATTTGTATAGAAAAATTCTTTTTTTATAATATTAGATATTTTAGAGTTAAATTCAATTTGAAATTTCTTTTTATCTAGTTTCTTTATAGCTTGATATATATTCATTTCATCTTCGCTACTTATAAACATGGATATTTGTATTGTCATTATATCCAAAGAGTGTTGAAGTGAAGATAAAGTTAAAATTAAATCTGGTTGATAAGATATTACTTCACCTTCTTCAAAATAGTTTAATGTTTTTACAATATCTAAACGTTCACCAAAATTATCATCTATCTTTTGTTGACATAAAGATGAGAATGATTGGTTATGTGGTGATATAATTATTACCTTATATTTGCTATTTTTATTCATTCTTTCATTAGCTGCACCTAAATGTAAGGCAATAAAACCAGCTTCATTTTCATTAACACTAAAACCTAAGCTATCTTCAATCATATGACATGCATATATCCCCATTTCAAAAACTAATGGATACTTACGTTTAATGTCTTGTAAAAATACATTATCAATAGAAATTGCATTTTTTGCTCTAGAAACCATTCCTTGAATATGCATTTTTAAACCAACTATCAAATCTATATCATCTATAAAATCAGTTCCAAAAAATTCTCTTATTTCCTCTAATAAATTTATAACTAATTGTTCTATATCTAATTTTTTATTATCTACATTCAATAAATTTGTTGAATAATTCAAACTATTTTTTCCCATTAATAATAATGTCATTAGTTGAATTTCATCTTCTACAAGTTTAATATTTATTTTATCTGATACCCTTTTAAAAAATTCCTTAGAAATTTTATACTCTCTTGATTCATAAAACTCTTTGTCTTTTCTATCTGTTTTTATAAAATTATATTTCATTATTCTCTCAATGCTTATGCCTATATGTATTACAAGCATTGGAAACATAATATCTTTTACAGAAAATTTATACTCATCAAAGACCTCTAAAAGTATGTCTTTAACTAATAACAAATCAAAATTCTTGTAAAGAGAAGCAATTCTGTTAATATTCAAAAAATTTCCTTTTGTTTCAGCTGCTAATAGGTCCCTATACAGCGCCCTTTTACTTCTTTCATCACCATGTAAATAAATATAATTTTTTGAACGAATAAGCCTTAATTTTGGATAGGGTTCTAACATTTTTCGGATACGTTTTAAGTCATTTTCAATTGAATACCCACTTACATAAATTTGAGATTGCAATATTGTTAAGTTGATTTCATTTTTTTCAAATAATAATTGACGAATCATAAAAACGCACCGTTCACTTGGTGTTTGAGGGATTGAATACTTTACTTCAATATTTAACCGGTTCAATAAGCTTTCATCTATATGGTATCCTTGCCTTTGATTTGATTTGATTAAACTACTTTGATAATATTTGTTTATATTATCAATATCAGAACGAATTGTTCTATCTGATACATTTAATAATTTAGATAACTCTTTTCCTGTAATCCACTCCTTTTGCTCACCTAATATTCTTACAATATTTGTTTGCCTATTATTCATCATTGTTCCCCCCATCTAATACTTATTATAAACCAGGAAAATAAATATAAAAGCAAAGAAATTTCCTATCTATTAGGAAACCTCTTTGCTTTTGTATTAAATATTTTAATTTAGTTAGGAAAATTTCCTAACTAAATTAAAATATATTTTCATAATTACATAATAGCACTTTATTTTCAGCCAAAAGATTCTTTAGCTTCTCTGATGTAAGAATACTAAGTTCCTCTAACCTTTTTATATTATAAGAACTACTTTCCATTAAAAAGCTATCTGCATAAGCTGGGTGAGTCATAACATCTACTATATCATATTGTTTTTCTATAATCTTTTTAAATGTTTCTACAGAAGTATTTTCACCATAGAATATCCCTTCAAAAGGTACTACTTTATCATGATTTAATTTATAATTTAAACCACCTCTTATTGGTAAGTTATATTTACTTATAATTTTTTCAATAACTGGTTTTAAAAACTCTAAAGTATGAACATGATGATGAGAGTCTAAGTGGGTAATCTTCACTCCAGCATTTGTTACTTTTTCAATTTGTGCACAAAACTCATTATAAACCTCATCTAAATCTATTTTATTTAAATCCTTACATTCTAATAGATTTTTATAAAATTCTCCCTTTTCATTTACTATTGTTTTATGTGTTTTTAATATTGGTTTATATGCACTTAAAGTAAGATGAACTCCACAACCTAGTCCTGGATTTTCCCTAATAAGTTCTAGTGCATGATTAAATCCAGGCATTCCTGCCATTAAAGTAGCACTTGTTGCAATTCCATTTTTATAAGCTTCAATTATTCCATAATTCACAGCTTTACTATATCCAAAGTCATCACAATTTACAATTAATCTCATAATATTCCCCCCATTTATTTCAATAATAGTAATTTAGTAATTAACTTTATTATATTATAACTGAACTATTAAGTCTTCTATTAATGGTTAATTTAACTACTATATTAATACTTATTATAAATTAGAAAAATAATTATAGAAATAAAGAAATTTCCTAACATATAGGAAATTTCTTTATTTTTCTAGCTAAATATATTCCTTAACATGATACCATCATTACTACCCTTGTTAACCGTGACTTTTTCTCCACCAAGTTCTAAATATTTTTCATATTATTTATATTTTATTCATATTTACAAATAATTTAACTTAATATAGAATTTTAGTATTAAAATAAAAAAGATCTTGAAAACTTATTATTTTCAAGATCTCTTTGGTACGGCGGAGAGGATTCGAACCCCCGACCAACTGGTTCGTAGCCAGCTACTCTATCCAACTGAGCTACCACCGCATATTGTTTTTTAACAATATTTATATTATCATACCTATTTAAATAAATCAAGCAACTAATTGTTGTATATATCCGAAAACTCTATTTCTAACATTTGTATTTTTCCACTATTATCTCTCATACAAAAATCTCTTTCCAAACTATCTTGTTCATCTCCAATTTCTATAGGTAATGTTATTATGAATTCGCTACCATTTCCTAATTGACTTTTTAATTCTATTTCTCCATTCATAGATCTTACTAAATAATTTACTAAATCTAATCCTATTCCACTGCCATAACCGTCTTTTTTGTCCTTCTTAGAGACTTGATAAAATCTATTAAATATTTTCTCTTGATATTCTTGTGATATTCCTGGCCCCTCATCCTTTATAGAAATCCTTATTTTATCTTCTATAACAAGCATATTTATATACACATTTGTGTTACTATATGAAAATTTAATAGCATTTGATATTAAATTCATTATAATTCTATCTATAGCTTCTGGGTCAACTGACATTATACATTCCTCTTCATTAGTATCAAATATAAGTTGAATATCCTTTTGCTTTGCATACTTATCTATACAACTTATAGTTCCCTCAACCATAGATATAATATCTATATTCCTTTTATTTAAAACATAATAATTATTTTCTAACTTTGTTGTATCTATTAAATTATTTATTAGCTTTAACATCTTTAAGCTATTTCTTTTTACCATATTCATATATTCTAATACTTTTTTATCATTAATACATAGACTTCCATAATCTATACATTGCATTATACTTAATATTACATTTAAATGCCCTCTAAGGTCATGAGAAATATTAAGCAAAAAATTTTCCTGCCTACCACTTTTTCCATTTAATTGTGCTATGATACTTATTAATTCTTCTTTTGTAAAATTAAAGTCCCCTTCTAATATAATTTCACTTATATCTCGTTTATTATCTAATAATCCATTTCCCATAAATTCGTTATTAGCCACCATAATAACTCCCTTCATAACAGCTCTAGATTCTTTCCCTTAAAGACCATATAATAAGTTTACCATATACATTTTTTTCCAACAACATTTTTTTACTTTTTATAGTAAAGTATCTTTTCTTATATAAACATATTTTAAATAATAATTATAAAATATGTTTATATCGTTCCCTCTCTTCTAATTCTATTCATCCAAAGTATTAAATAAACTCCAGCTATTAAAATACTTAAAGAACCTAATGGATAAAATATTCTAATTATTATTGGTAAAGTCATCGAATATATACATAGCTTAAGTACATCTATGTACTTTAAATTTATATTATTAATTTTACTTAATAATAATCCTACCAGTGATAGTATTAATGAATTAAATATATAACTTACATATGTCCCTATAATACTTGCTATAAAAATTATATATTTAAATATCCACATATAATCTAATGATTTTATTAAGCTTTCATTATTTATATTATCTACTAATAACGACATATCACTATATTTATATTCTGCTTTCTGCCCGCCCGTATTAGTATAAATTCCATCTTTCAAAATAACCATTGCCATATCTTTGTGTACAATAATATTTCTTATTGTATCTACATCTTCTAATCCTATATTAGTATCAACTAGAATCATAAACTTTCCTGATTCACTTTTTATAGGAGAGTTTTCAAAATCTAATATACCATCATGTAATTCAAATTCATATTTTTCATTTTCCATTGTCGTTTTAACTAATTTTTGAAATTTACTTATATTAGAAAAGTTAATACATCCTAGTATAGATCCAGCAATTAAACTCAATATTATCGAGTATATTATTGCATGAGAAAATCTCAATATTATCAAGTCATTATATTTTTTAATATTGTATAAACTAATTTTAAATTTATTTATAAAATTTATATTATTTTCTTTCATAATTGCCTCCAATTATTAGTAATTTAACACTTAATAACTATTTTATCATATTTAGTTATTTTTATAAATAGGCGTTATTTTTTATTGAAATTAAATTTTTAAGATTAATTTTTATAATTTTTGTTAATGATTATAGTATATCTTATAAGGAGGTTACTAAATGTATAGTGCTAAATCCAAACCCCAAAATAAAATTTCTATTTTTATGATTCTTTCAATTATCACTTTATTTATTTTATTAGGATTTGGAACCAATATTTACTTAAATTCTAAATATGAAGAAATAACTAATAGTTTTTATAATTCATTTAATAATTGTGAATTTTTAGAAGCCAAATCTAAATTAAATAATAATAAAATTTTACTAATAAAGAAAAATCAATTAAACTCTGATTTAAATGATTACTTTACAGATATTGTAGATAAATTATGTACTTCTTTATCTAAAAATGAAATTAGTACTAATCAAGCATTAACTGTTTTATCTGAAATTAAAGACTATAATATCCTTAGTTCATCATTAGATAAGCTAATTTTAGCTCTCGATGGTAATGAACCTGAAGCCATAAATTCAAATAATAATGTAGATACTACTATCTCTTCAAATGATGCTTCTAATAATATAAATAAAGATAATTATTTAAACTTAGGTATTTCAGCTTTTAATTCAAAGGACTATCCGGCAGCTATGAAGTACTTTAGTCTTATTCCTAAGTCATTAGAAAATGATTATCAAATTGCCCAAGAATACATATCTGATTGCAAAGCAATTTATAGAGATTACTTAATTGAAAATGCTGATGAATTGACCGCTAATAAATATTATACAAAAGCTATTAACCTTTTATCAGAATACGATTCAAGCCTATTAAGTAAAAGTCAGATAACAGAAATAGAAAATAAAATTAAATCCATTAAACAATTTAGAGAAGAATATCAAGGAGATGATTCAGAATATACTTCTAATGCAATTCTTCAATCTATAACACTTAATAATGTAAATACTTTATCCATTAGTAGTAAAACTAATTATTTTGTTTACTTAAATTTAGAAGAGCAAAAAACTTATGTTTATAAAGGATCAACTAATAATTGGGATTTAGTTAAAGAATTTTCTTGTTCTACAGGACTTCCTGGTAAAGAAACTCCTAAAGGAATATTTGCAGTTACTAATAGGGGTGAATGGTTCTTCTCAGATGAGTTTGGTCAAGGGGGTAAGTATTGGGTTCAATTTATGGGTGATTACTTATTTCACTCTCTTCCTTTTGATGAAACCCAATCAGTTATTTTAGATGATACCCTTGGTACTCCATCTTCTCATGGATGTATAAGATTAAATGTGGAAGATGCTAAATGGTTGTACGATAATGTTGCAAATGATACTAAGATAATAATTAATTAATCTATCTAAACATTTTAAAATAAGTCATATAAAAAGAGAGCTATTCTCACTTTATATGACTTTTATTATTTACAATATTATTATAAATTATATAATTAATTTATAATAATATTATTGATTTTAAAGGCAGGATAACAATGAATATATATATTCCAAATGAAGTTAAATTTATTATAGATACTTTTTATAATAATGGTTTTGAAGCATTCATGGTTGGTGGCTGTGTTAGAGATTCTATTTTAAATAGTTCGCCCAAAGACTATGATATTACTACATCTGCAAAGCCAGAGGATACACTATCTATTTTTGAAAAAACTATTCCTACAGGTATAAACCATGGTACAGTTACTGTGCTTATTAATAATAATTCATATGAAGTTACAACTTATAGAACTGATGGAAATTATTTAGATAATAGACGTCCATCATGCGTCAATTTTGTTACTGATATAAAAGAAGACTTATCTAGAAGAGATTTTACTATAAACGCACTAGCTTATAATAAATCATTTGGGCTTATAGATTATTTTAATGGAATTAATGACATTAGTAAAAAACTTATACGTTGTGTTGGTGATGCAGATAAAAGATTTAAAGAAGATGCCTTAAGAATGCTTCGTGCAATTAGATTTAGTTGTCAATTAAATTTTAAAATTGAAGAAGCAACTTTAAATGCTATTATTAAAAATTCTAAATTAATTAATAATATAAGTAGAGAAAGAATTAGAGATGAGCTTTGTAAGATACTAACTTCTAATAATGCATCTGAAGGTATAAATACGCTTCAAAAAAGCGGGCTTTTAGCTGAAATACTACCTGAAATAAATTCATTAGTTAATTTTAGCCCTCTAAGCATAAATCATAATAGAAATATTTTTGATCATACTCTTAATGTAATTAGCAAAACAAATAATAATCTTATTTTAAGACTTTCAGCTCTTTTACATGATGTAGGAAAATTAAATACCTTAACTCTTCAAGATGATGGTATCTATAGATTTCCAAATCATAATGTTGAAGGCGCTAAAATTTCTAAGGAAATACTAAGAAATTTAAGATTTGATAATTATACTATAAATTCAGTTTCTAAACTTATAGAACACCATCTTGTATTAAAAGTAAATTATATACCAACAAGATATGAAATAAAAAAATTGCTGCTTGAAGTAGGTGAAGATATTATATATCTTTTATTTGATCTTCAAAGTGCTGATATACGCTCCTTAGATAATCCTAAGCCCTTTTTGAAAAAAGTTGATTATATAAAAGATACTGTTTCAGATATACTAAAAAAAAGAGAGCCACTATATATAAGAAATTTAGATATAAATGGTGAAATCTTATTAGAGGAACTTAATTTATCCTCTGGAAAAATAGTTGGCGAAATTTTAAAATATCTATTAGAAAAAGTTTTAGAAAATCCATCACTAAATAAAAAAGAAACTCTAATATTACTATCTAATAATTTTATTAATAAATAAAATTCCCTATAATATAGAAGTTAAAATCTATATTATAGGGTTTCACTTTATAATCTTTTAAACATCTATTTTTATTTCCTTATTTAATCCAAATAAATATAAGTAACTTTCCTTTACTTCTTTTCCTGTTATCTTTTCCACAGCATCTTTATAGTACTTAATTTGTATTCTATACTTATCTAAAATTTCACTTTCTTTACCATACTCAACATAATCAGTCTTATAATCCAATAAAACAATTTTATCATCTTCTTCAAATATACAGTCTATTATACCTTGCAGCCTAACTTTCTCATTTCCATATACATCCTTCGATAAAGTATTATCTATATTTAAACTACTAATTTCAGTATAAAAAGGAAGCTCTCTTTTAACTAACTTGCCTTCATTAAATACTTTTAACATTCTTTTTCCTAAATTACTCTTAAAAAAGCTTATAAAACTAATTCTTTGTATAGCTTTTATTTCTTCTTCAGTAAGTAAATTTTTATCTTTCATAGAATATATTTGAGTATCTATTTCTTCTTTTGTATTAACTTTATTTAAATCTAATTTTTGCATTATAAAGTGTGCTATTGTACCTCTTTCTGATGCTGATAAGCCTCTTTTCTCTTGTAAAAACTTTGGTTTTAAAAATTCTTTATCACTAAAAATATTTACTGTAATGATATCATCATCTTCATTGTTATAAAGAGACCTTTTTAAATCAGATACAGAAACATTACTTGGTAATTTTCCTGATAACTCATATTTATATTTGTAGTTTAATCTTCTTTCAATTTCCTTATCTATATAATCTACATCTGAATTGATAAATAAATCTATTTCTTCATTTTCATCCACAGCTACTTCATTTTTTTCCACAGATAATAAATTTTTAGTCCACATCTTAGTCTTCCATGTTGAAAAGTCATTTATTATTGAACAACTATTTGCTCCAATATATTTTCTGAGCTCTTCTCCGTCTCTATGCTTACATATAGCCATTCCAATCCAATCTAAATAACTCTTTCCTTTTAATACTTCTGATGCTGGAACGATATCCTCATCTAAAGCAGCTGATGAAACCCATCTTGATATTGATTTTTCTAAGTTTTTAGTTGCTCCTGTAATAATTAATTTTTCCTTAGCTCTTGTAAATGCAACATATAGTATTCTCATTTCTTCTGAAAGAGTCTCAAGTAATATTTTCTTCTTTATTGCTTCCTTAGCTAAGGTACTATATGAATTTCTTCTTTCTAAATCAACATAATCTGGTCCAAATCCAAGATCATCATGATATAGAATAGATTTATTTAAATCCATTAAGTTAAATTGCTTACCGAAACCACAAGTAAATACTACTGGAAACTCTAACCCCTTACTTTTATGAATACTCATTATTCTAACAACATCTTCATTTTCACCAAGTATTTTTGCACTTCCCATATCCCCTGATGAATTTCTAAGCTTATTTATAAAGTTAATAAAATTAAATAATCCCTTAAAGCTAGTTTGCTCAAATTGCTTCGCCCTTTGGAATAATATTTTTAAATTTGCTTGTCTTAGCTTACCATTTGGCATAGCACCAACGTAACCATAATAAGCCGTATCCATATAAAGATACCAAATAAACTCATCTATCGGAGTATATATAGACTTATTTCTCCACTTTCCTAAGTTATTTATAAAGACTTTGCATTTATTTTTAAGTTCTTCATTTACTTCATATATATTATCAGAGACACCTTTTATTATTTCATAGAAATATTTTTCTTTATCTAATAATCTAATATCTCCAAGTTCTTCTGCGCTGAAGCTTACTAAAGGAGACCTTAATACAGAAATCATAGGAACATCTTGCATTGGATTGTCTATAACTTTTAGTAATGACATCATTGTTCTTATTTCTATAGTTTCAAAATATCCTGTTCCTGTATCTGCATAAACAGGTATTCCTTCTGATCCAATTTCCTCTAAGAATATTTCCGACCAATTTCTAGTTGCTCTAAGTAATATAACTATATCTTTATATTTTAATGGCCTATATTCTCCGGTTTCTTTATCTAAAACCTTAAATAGCTTTCCTGTATTAAGCTCTGGATTTAGTAATTCTCTTATCCTTCTAGCAACTATCCTTGCCTCTAGTCCTATTGAATCAATATCTTCTTCCTCTTCTACTAAATTATCCCCCTCATATTCTTCTTCTATCTCATTGGTATATTCCCCTGACTTATCAAGAATATGAAGTTCTATTGGTCCTGCAATAATTGTATTATCGTCATTATTTTCTTTGTAACTAGCTCCAAGATTAAGAGCTTCATCATCATTATATTCAAGTTCACCTACAGTCTTAGACATTACTTCTTTAAATATATAATTTACTCCACTAATTACTTCTTCTCTACTTCTAAAATTCTTATATAATTGTATTTTTCTATTTACTTCACTATCTTCTAGTGAATATTTATTATATTTATCTAAAAACAACTCAGGTTTTGCCTGCCTAAATCTATATATGCTTTGCTTGACATCTCCCACCATAAAAACATTTGGATTCTCTAATGTTTTTCTAGAAACTAAATCTATTATTGCTTCCTGAACATTATTAGAATCTTGATATTCATCAACTAGTACTTCATCAAAGTATTCTCTAAATCCATTTGCAACACTAGATGGATTTATATTGTTGTCTTCATCGCTTTTTATTAATATCTTTAAGCATAAATGCTCTAAATCATTAAAATCTAGAATATTTCTTTCTCTCTTCTTTTCCTTAAATCTATTTATAAACTCTAAGGTTAACCTACTTATCATTTTCATATAAGGATATGAATTTTTTATTCCATTTAAAGCATCTTCTATTGTCATTGAAAAACTATCTTCAATTAGTTTTGATGTCTTCTTTTTGATGCTATCCCTTATACTTTTAACTCTTTCTAAATTTTCTTCATCAGAAACCTTATCTTTTTTCACAGATTTTAATCTAGAAAAACTTATACTATTAATAGATGTATAAAGTTCTCTTATTCCTAAGTTTAATGATTCTTCAACCTTCTTAAACATATCTAAGTCATCTAAGAAAGTTGCTTCATATGGTTCTAAACCTTCAGTGTCTCTTATTATATCTATAGCCTTTTCTAATATTTTAATATATCCAGTTACTTCTATACTTATAGTTTCCTTTAATATACCTATCCATATAGTTTTATTTAATTCTTCTATAGTTTCTATATTAAATCGTTCTGCATTGTTAACTAACCACTTTTCTGGCCAAGGTCCACTCATTGAAAATCTATATAAATCAAGTATTATATCTTTTAATCTTTGATCATCTCTTGACCCACTATATGCTTCTATTAGATTTCTAAACTCTATATTTTCGCTTTCATAATAATCTTCAAACATATCATTTATAACTTCTAACTTTAATAATGTATTTTCTGTTTCATCAGCGATTCTAAATGTAGGATCTAAATCTATAACATGATAATAGTTTTTTATGACATCCAAGCAAAATGAATGCATTGTTGTTATATTCGCTCTACTTAGGAGAGTTAATTGTCTTTGAAGCACTTTTGAATTTGGATTCACTTCTAATGCCTTTGATATTGCAGCTGCTATTCTTTCTCTCATTTCTGCTGCTGCTGCAGATGTGAATGTAACAACTAACAATCTATCTATATCAACTGGATTGTTTTCATTAGTTATTATTCTTATAATTCTTTCTACTAAAACTGCTGTCTTTCCTGAACCAGCTGCTGCAGCTACAAGTAAGTTACATCCCCTAGTAGTTATTGCCTTAAGCTGATCTTCAGTCCATTTTGTATCGCTCATAATTAGTTGTTACCTCCCTTCTCTACCTCATTTTTTATTAGTTTCCAAGCTTCATCATTACTTTTCTTTAATACCACCTTATATTTATTATTTTCTATTGCTGTATCAAATTGGCATACTGATGAATAGTCACAATAACTACAATATGCTGTACTATTATTTTTGCAAGGTTCTATTTTTATTTCACCGCTTAACATTTCCTCACATATCTCCGACATCTTATCATTAACATATTTTCTTAATATAGCAAATTGTTCTTCAGTTATTACAGAGCTACTTGATGTAAAATTACCATCTTTCTTTATTGCAGCTGGTATTATTAATGAATATGACTCCATGTCATTATCCATAGCCTTAACAACATTTATATCCTTAAGAAGTAATCCACTCATCTTTAATTCCTTTAATATATTATCTTTTATTTCTTCTTCAGTAAGTTGCTTTTTAGATTTTATTATTGGATCATCAATTCTAAAATATAATATAGCCCCTGGCATTGCCTGCTTGTGTAATATATACTTTGAATTTTTTATAAGGGCATCTAAGTAAACCAATAGCTGTATTTGAAGACCATAATAAACTTCTGTTAAGTTAAATTTTTTAGCTCCTGATTTATAGTCGACTATTTTTATATAAGTATTACCATCTAAATCTAAAGTATCAATTCTATCTACTCTTCCAACTAGATATACCGTTTCATTTGATGGTAAATCTATTTTTATTGGTTCTCCATCACTGAATCCTCCAAAAGCAAACTCATTTTTAAAAACTTCAAACTTTCCTTTTCTCATTTGCTCTGATATAACCATAACAGATTTAGTTATAGTTCTCTTAAATCTATCTGCAAAGTATTTATACTTCTTTGTACTATTTAATATTGAGTTTGAATCACCTTCTAACCTTTTATCAACTAATTCGTTCACTATTAACTTACATCTTTCTTTATTTAAATCAGACCATGCAATTTTTTCATTTCTAATTGTATTTGTAAAATCATCTAATACATTATGCATAAATGATCCTAAATCTGGAGCAGAAAATTCATATACTTTTCTATCTTTTGCCTTTAGCCCATACTGAATATAGTAAGAAAAAGGACATTGAGCATATTTTTCTATTCTAGAAACATTAAATATAAGTTTTTTGTTTTCTGATTGATATAACCTCTTTATTTTCTCTCTAGGAATTTTCTCAACTAAATTAGTGTATGTTAATCCCTTAAACATTGTATTTGATTTATTTTTAAATTCTTCATTACTCTCAAACCATTTGAAAGCCTGTGCCCAATATTCATCTACATTCTCTTTTTCAAATTCCATTCTAAGTGCTGAAATAAGTTCATTAAATGTAGGAGTAGGGGCAGTTATTTTGTTAAACTTATCTCTTCTGTCCCTTATATTATAAATTTCACTTTCTTCTACTACATTTGGCAATATTTTTTTTAGCCTTGGAATTATTATAGACGGTCTTAATGATTTACCTTCAAAATCTGCCATAGGGAATGTTATCATTAAATATTCTGAAGGTATAGTTAACGCTGTGTAAACTATAAATTGTTCTTCAAAAGCTCTGCTCTTTGTATCTGAAGCTAATCTTATTCCTATATTTCTTAGAATGTCTCTCTCTCTATCACTTATAATTCCCTCTTCTTTATTTGCAGCTGGTATTACACCATCATTTACTCCTATTAAATATAAAGCTTTTACTTCCCTACCTTTAACTCTTGATATATCACCTATATTTACTTGATCTAAAGACATAGGAATTACTCCTATCTCCTTTTCTTCAAAGCCTGATATAAGTATTTTAGTAAATTCCTTTATATCTAATACTTCATCCCCTAAAACCTCTACAACTTGATCTAGAATTTCTATTACCATTTCAGGAACTTGTATATATTCCTTTATCTTATCCTGAAGGCCAAGTGAATTAAACTCTTCTAACCATCTTTCTAAAGTTTTAAATACATTTAGTTCATTTAAAAACTCATATAAATCTGTTGCAAAATCCTTTACCTTATGCTTTCCCTTTAACTTATTATGTAAATTCATTAAAGGATACCTTATTTCTTCCATAATTTCTATAATTACATTTTCTTCTTCTGAAATATTATCTTTATCATAAAGATCTTTAGTCCATTTATACCCCTTTATTCCATTAGCTAGTATATAATTTTCTAATATATCAATATAATCCCTTTCAACATTTACTAATCCACTTTTTAGATATTTAAATACACTTTCATAAGACCAATTACTTGCTAATATCTCAAGCGATGAAATGATAACTACTACTAATGGGTTATTAAGTATTTCTCTTTTTTTATCTATGAAAAATGGTATATTGTATTCATTAAAAATAACTGTAGATATTTTTTCATACTCATCTATATTTCTACAAACAACAGCTATATCTTTAAATCTATAACCATTATCTCTAACCATTCTTAAGATATCCTTCGCCACAACTTCAATTTCATCATAGCTATTATTTGCCTTATATATTCTTACATTATTATCTTTTCCCTTATACTCTTTAAATGGATAGGTAAAAAAGTGTCTCTCTAAATGTTGTAAGTCTTCACTATTTAAAAACCTATGTGAATATCCTTTATTTAAATTAATTGGCTCTAAGTATGATAAATTTTCCTCTTTCATAATTCTTAATATAGAGTTTTCAGTATTTTTATAGCATCAAATATATCTGTATAATCTACATCAGCGCCTCCACTTAAAGAATCACTACATAAAGTTATGTTTACAACCTTAGCCTTCTTTGCAAGCACTTTTATAACCTCTAATTGTTGAGGTGTAAATGTAGTAAATTCATCTATCCAGATTTCTGCATCATCATAAGTATTACAACCTTTTAATCTCTTTGCTAAAAAGGTTAATTCATCATCTGAATCAATAAAATTTTTATGAAGAATATTATTAAAATTATTATATATTAATTTTAAATCATTCATTTTTTTCTTAAGTTCTTCATCATTTATTTCTTCTTCTTTTGAACTTAATATTTCCGTGGAAATATTATATTTTTTAAATTCTGTTATTATTTTTGATATTATTGATGAAAATCCTTGTTGTTTAGCCATTCTATTAAAGTATTGTAATTCATCAACCTTATCCTTTAATAACTTATAAATAAGCATGTTTCTTCCTGCGTCACTTATTCTAAGCTCTGTTCGTCCACCACATTCTTCTGATACTCTATGAGCCATTCTCTTAAAGCTTAATACTTCTCCTCTTAATAAGCCTTTTTCTGTTACTATATCAAGGAATTTTTTTTCTGTATCAAAAGTATACTGCTCCGGTACTATTAGAATTAATTTGTTTTGACTATCATAATTCTCTATTTTCTTTTTTATTTGCTCAAGGCAAAATCTACTTTTTCCTGTACCTGCCCTTCCAAATATAAATCTTATTCCCATAACCACACTCCTAAAAGTATTCTATATTAAATTATTCCCCTATGTATTGAATAAATTCTTCTTTAAGTAATCCCATAACTATAGTATCTAAATATTTACCACCAATATAATATTTACTTCTTCTTATACCTTCTTCTTTAAAACCACATTTCTTATAACAGTTTATAGCCCTAATATTTTCTTTTACAACTTCTAATTCAATTTTATGGGCTTTCCTTTTATTAAATAGATAATTACATAATGTTCTTATTGAGTCTTTACCATATCCGTTCCCCCAATATCCCTTACCAATAGTTATACCTATTGAATATACATCTCTTGTATAACTATTTTCCTTATAATAAACATAACCTATCATGTCACTATCTTTGGTTACTATAACTAATTCTTTTTTATTTGGTTTTGTAAAATGATGAAATTGACTTCTTATATATTCCTTAGTCATAATTCCTGTATATAAACCATTATACTTAAGTACTTCTTTATCTGCACAAATATCATATAAAATATCTATATCTTCTCTTACTGGATCTCTTAAATATATATTTTCTCCATATACCATACTGCCATCTCCTAATAAAGCTTATACAATATTTTTAAATTTTGTATACTTTAATTATAAATCTATTTTTACAAGCAAAAAAGAGAACAATTAAAAAGAGTTCAATTTTATAATTGAACTCTTTTCTTCTATATAATCTCTACCTCTACTCCATAATGATCAGAAATAATATTTTTATTTATATCATTGAATATTATATTAGATTTTTTTACATTAACACTTTCATTTGTAAATATTATATCTAGCCTTTTACTTTCTCGTTTGCCTTCCCATCCTGCAATTTCTCCTTGAACTGTTATACCACTATCTTTATCTAATGCAATATTATAAGTGTCAATTAATCCTTTATTTAATAAATAATCATATCCCTCATTTCTAATAAAAGCATTATTATTAATATCCCCCATTATAAAACTTAACTTATTAATCTTACTTACTAGATTATCTACTTGATATTTAAAGGGTTCAGATTCATCATTCCACCATCCTAAGTGACATGTAAAAAAATCAATACTCTTGTTCTCTATAACTATAGTACATTTTATTATCTTTCTGCTTTTATAGAAAGTTTTTTCACTACTTTTGGTTATATAAAATGATTCTATGTCTTTAATTTTATGCCTAGTGAGTATAGATAAGCCTTCTTCGTATATATCATATCCTATATGTGAGAAATCCCATACATATTTGTAATTAAACTCTCCCAAGTTATTAAGCTCTTTATTTAGTAGATAAATGAAATTATCTTCTTTTATATCTTCACTAACTATTTTCTTTTGTATACCTTGACTTACCTCTTGAAGCGCTATAACATCATATTGTTTTTCCTTTATTGTTTCTGCCAAATACCTTATTTTTTCTAATTGGTTTTCTTCCATCCATGAATGGCAGTTAAGTGTTAATAACTTCATCTTAAACTCCTAATATATCTTGTATATTTGATTTTAACACATCCGCTTTTGGACCATATATAGCTTGAACTCCCTTATCTTTTAATATAAGTCCTAAAGCTCCATTCCTTTTCCATTCTTTTTCTTCGGCTACTAAATTCATATCTTTAACAGTAACTCTTAATCTTGTCATACATGCATCTATATCTTCTATGTTATCCTTTTCCCCTAATAGTGATATTATCCTAACTGCTTGTAAATCATTTGCTGTATTTAAATTATTATTATTAGATGAAATGTTTGTATCTTCAGTTTCTGAATCTATATAGTTCCCGTTTCGTCCTGGGGTTGGAATATTGAATCTTTTAATTAATACACTAAATATTCCATAATTTAATCCAAAGAATACTAAGCATGCAATTATAAAATTAATTATATCTCTTACTAATCCTGCATTAACCATCATTGGAATTCTTGTCAATAATTCTATAAATCCAAAGGCATGGACTCTTAATTGAATAATATCTGCTAATGCAAAGCCTATACCTGTTATTATAGAATATACTACATATAATATAGGTGATATAAACATAAACATAAATTCAATTGGTTCTGTAACACCAGTTAAAAATACTGCTAACCCGCCGGATAAAAATATTGTCTTATATTTACTTTTTTATCTGGTTCAACATTCTTATACATTGCAAGTGCTACTCCTAATAATGATGCACTTGAAAGAATAACTTGACCAGCTTTAAACCTTGCTGGAACTATACTAGTTAATAATGTGTTGTATTCTGAGATATTACCTGCATCTTTTAAGTTTATTAAATCACCTATCCATGCTAACCATAATGGATCTTGACCCGCTACTAATGTGCCTGCTGATTGACCTGTTAATATTTGATATACACCACCAAGTTCTGTATAGTTTACTGGAACTGTTAGCATATGATGTAACCCAAATGGTAATAATAAACGTTCTAATGCTCCATATACAAATGGCGCTAAAACTGGTGCTGTGTCTTGTGATTCTGCTAACCAAACTCCAAAGCTATTTAAAGCTCCTTGTATAAATGGCCAAACAATTGATAGTACTATAGCTGTAACCACTGATCCTAGAATAACTACGAAAGGAACAAATCTTTTTCCATTAAAGAAATCTAACGCTTTAGGTAACTTATTGTAATTGTAATATTTATTATATAAAGCTGCACCTAAGAATCCTGCAATTATACCTATAAATACTCCCATGTTTAATGCTGGAGCACCTAATATATCTGTAAAATAGTTAGCTACAACAAGTTTTGACCCAAATAATGAATTTACTGTTGCTGTTGAATCAGATAGCATACCTGAGTTTACACCAAACATAGCTCCTGTGATACGATTAATTAATATAAACGATAACAATCCAGCAAAAGCACCACCAGCTCTTTCCTTAGCCCAAGATCCTCCTATAGCAACTGCAAACAATACGTGTAAGTTTCCAATTATAGCCCACCCTATATCTTCCATAACCCTTGCAATTGTATCTATTATAGATATATCAGCAGACATCCCTATTAATTTTCCGATAGAAATCATAAGTCCAGCTGCTGGCATAACGGCTACTACAACTAGTAGCGCCTTACCAAACTTTTGCCAAAAATCAAATGATATTAATTTATTATTTTTATTTATTTTTCCCATTACTATTTCTCTCCTTATTAATAGATTTAATCTATTTTGTACATTCTTGCTTCATATGGCTTTAAACTTATATTATTTAATTCAGCATGTCTAGAAACCTTATAATTTGATATCAATAAGTTTTCATATTTTAGTAATTCATCTTTATAATTATATATAGCTGTTTTATTTGTTAAGTTTGTTATTATAATAAACTTTTCATCCTTTAATTCTCTTATATAAGCATATATGCTATTATCATCCTTTAATATTAATTTATATTCTCCATATATAACTGCTTTATTATTTTTTCTTATTTTTATCATAGTTTTATAAAAATTAAATATTGAATTTTCATCATTAATTTGCTTTTCAACGTTTATGTCTTTATAATTTTTATTAACTTCTATCCAAGGTTTATTGTTAGAAAATCCTGCATTTTTAGAATCACTCCATTGCATTGGTGTTCTAGAATTATCTCTAGATGTAGCCCATAAACTCTTAATACATTCTTCCTCACTAAATCCATTTTCTTTCATTTCAATATAAGCGTTTATACTCTTTATATCATTGTACTTATCTACAGATGAATATTTTACATTTGTCATTCCAATTTCTTGTCCTTGATAAATAAATGGAGTTCCTTGCTGCATGAAATACATTAGTCCTAATGCTATTGCACTTTCTCTCCAATATTCATTATCACTCCCCCATGTTGATACAACTCTAGGTATATCATGATTTTCTATGAATAATGCATTCCATCCCTTATTATTTAATCCATTTTGCCATCTAGTTAATATGTCTTTGCATTCCTTTACATTAAATGTTTGATTATCTTCATTATTCCATAAATCCAAATGTTCAAATTGAAAGACCATATTGAATTTACCTTTTTCTTCTCCAACCCACTCTTCTGCTTCTTCAGCCTTTACCCCATTAGCTTCTGCTACTGTCATAACATCATATTTTGCAAATGTATTTTCAGTTAACTCATCTAAAAAATCATGTATCCCTTCAACATTCATGTGCTTTTCAAAGCAACTTACATATCTATTACCTTCTACATTAGGCATATCACTAAATTCTATATCTTTCTTTATATGGCTTATGGCATCTATTCTAAATCCATCTATCCCTTTATCAAGCCACCAGTTTACCATCTTATATATTTCTTTTCTTACCTCATCATTTTCCCAATTTAAATCCGGTTGCCTTTTAGTAAACAAATGTAAGAAATACTCATCAGTATGTTCGTCATATTCCCATGCTGATCCTTTAAAAATACTTTCCCAATTATTAGGCTCTGATTCATTTTTACCTTTTCTCCAAATATACCAATCCCTTTTTGGATTATCCTTTGATGACTTTGATTCTATAAACCACTTATGTTCATCACTAGTATTATTAATTACTAAATCTATTATTAGCTTCATCTTTCTTTTATGAGTTTCCATTAATAATTCATTAAAATCGTCCATAGTTCCAAAATCATTCATTATATCTTGATAATCACTTATATCATAACCATTGTCATCATTAGGTGACTTATACATTGGACAAATCCAAATAACATCTATACCTAAATTTTTTAAATAATCTAACTTTGATATTATTCCTTTTAAATCTCCTATTCCATCGTTATTATAGTCCATAAAACTTCTTGGATATATTTGATATGCTACTACTTCTTTCCACCAAACTTTCTTCATATTTTCCTCCAGTTTAATCAAGTTAATTGTGCAACCGTTTGCCTAAAATGGTTTAAAATATGTGTACAGATATATCTGTACACATTATTCTATTTACTTTCTAAAATAGCTAGTGCTGCTGCACCTAAAACGCCTGCTTGATTACCTAAAACAGCTTTTTCTACATTACAATGATTATAAATTGTTTTTAGGCATCTTCTTTCCATTTCCTCTTCTATTTTATCAAATACAATCCTTCCGGCTTCACTTACTCCACCGCCAATAACAATTTTATCTGGATCAAATGTATTTGCTAAATTAGCAACAGTTATTCCTAAGTAAGATAATGCATCATTTAATATATCCTTTGAAACTTTATCTCCCTTTTCTGCTTCTAAAAATACTTCTTTAGCTGTTACTTGATCGTAACTATTTAATGATGTTTCTACTTTACTTTCTAGTGCTTCTTTCGCTCTTTTCATAATCGCTGTTCCTGACGCAACTGCTTCTGCACATCCTGTATTACCGCATCCGCATCTAGGACCACCCTTCATTACAGTAGTATGTCCTACTTCTAATGCGTTTGACGTACTGCCTCTGAATAAGCTGCCATTTATTATGGCTCCTCCACCTATTCCTGTGCTTACAGTAATGAAAACCATGTTTTTACTTCCCTTACCTGCGCCAAACATAAATTCACTTAATGTAGCTACATTTGCATCATTGTCTAAGTAAGTATCTAATTTATATCTATCTTTTATAGGCTGAACTATATTAAAATTCTTAAATGGTAAATTAGGAGTGTAAACTATTAACCCTTTTTCAACATCTAAAGGTCCTGGAGAACCTATACCTATTGCTTTAACTTCATTTATGTCTGTTCCTTCTAATACATCATCTATTGTTTTTAATAATTTTTCTAAAACTACAGTTTCACCCTTATTAGCTTCAGTTTTAACAGTGACTTCCTTTATTATAGATCCTTCTAAATCAACTAAAGCAGTGTATATTTTAGTTCCACCTAAATCAACACCTACTACATATTTTTTTTCCATTTCAATCCCCCTAGATATAAACTTAATTTTATTTCTCTCATCATGATAGACATAGTATATCATTTTGAGAAACTGTTTACAATAATTTTAACATTCAAATTAATCCAAAATTTTGATTTAATTTGAATTATCTTTATATTTCTCTACTATTTAAAGCTTATTGTGCAAGCGATTGCACTTATTTGAAACTTAAACTTTTTTTATAGAGTCTCTTTCTATTAATTTTGTTTCTATTATATATGAATTTTGGCTATTACCTTTTTCCTCTAGTTTATCTATAATAAGTTTTGATGCATAAAACCCTAGCTTTTCTGAATTAATGTCTACAGAGGATAATGAAGGATTTTGATACTCTGACATTGGTATGTTATTAAATCCTACAACTGATATATCCTTTATTTCAAGCTTATTTAAAACTTCTTGAACTCCAAATGCAAGCAAATCATCTGTTGCTACTATGGCTGTTGGCTTATTTGGGCTTAGAATCCTATCTGCCGCGAAACTTCCATTGCTTTGCGTAAATTCTTCTGCTTCATAGACCAAATCACCTTTTACTTCTATACCATTATCTAGTAATGCTTGCTTATATCCTCTTAATCTATCTTTAGACACATTTAAATTAGACTTTGCACCAATAAAAGCTATATTTTGGTGGCCATAATCTATAAGCGTTTGTACTAGATCATACATAGCCTTTACATTATCATTATCTACCCATAATACATTATTAATTTCATCTGGTCTTCCTATAACTACAAATGGGAATTCTATATCGTTTAAATACTTTATTGTATCATCATTTTCTTTAGAATTTAATAAACAGATTCCATCGACTAAATTGCTGTCTATAAACTTATTAAACCATTCCTTATCATCTTTTTCTTCTTGCTTAAAAGCATACATTATATAGTAGTTTTCTTTCTGGGCATATATACTTATTCCTTTCATAGCTTGAACAAAAAATGGATTTGAAAATATATCCTCTGCTTCTTTTGGCAATATTACAGCTAAAATTCTTGTTTTACTATTAGCAAGTCCCCTTGCAATTATATTTGGAGTATAATTTAATTTCTTTATTGCTTCGTTTACTCTTTCTTTAGTTTTATCACTTATTTTATGGCTATTAGATAATACTCTAGAAACTGTTGATGTTGCAACATTTGCTTCCCTAGCTACATCTTTAATTGTAACTTTCATCTTATCTTCCCCCTAAAAAGTACTTAATAAAATTATAGTATATTTCATATGTAAAATAAATCTATTTCTCTAGTATTACATTTATAAAAATATTTTATAATTATCTTTTTTTATTTTATGCTTTTTTATTTATGAATAAAAAAAACACCTAACATTGTTAGATGTTTTCTGGCGGAGAAACCGGGATTTGAACCCGGGCGCCAGTTACCCGACCTACGCCCTTAGCAGGGGCGCCTCTTCAGCCACTTGAGTATTTCTCCATGTGCCTTCTTTTAAAATTTTATGGCGGAGAGAGTGGGATTTGAACCCACGGTACCCGCAAAGGTACGCCGGTTTTCAAGACCGGTGCCTTAAGCCAGCTCGACCATCTCTCCATCTTATGTCCTGCGACAAATATTATTATAACAACCACTATATATATTGTCAATTATTATTTTAAATTTTTTAGTGTTTTTATAACATAATAACTTTTTAGTAAACTAATTTTAAATTTATAATAGCTTTTCAATAAAATATTATATTTTTTATTAGACTCTTTTGTATTTATGGTGCTATTTATAATTCTAATTATTATATAAGTTATAATAAAAGCATCTAAGAAACCTTAGATGCTTTTATGGCGGAGAGAGTGGGATTTGAACCCACGGTACCCGCAAAGGTACGCCGGTTTTCAAGACCGGTGCCTTAAGCCAGCTCGACCATCTCTCCATACTCCGTCTAACGACAAATATTATTATAGCAATGACATTATAGATTGTCAATTATAAATTTATATATTTTTATTATATTAATATAATAAAATATAGGCTAAATCTAATAAATCAGATTTAGCCCTTAAACTCTAAAACTATTTAATTACTTTCATGTTTCCCATGTATGGTTGAAGAGCCGTTGGAATATTAACTGAACCATCTTCATTTAAGTTATTCTCTAAGAATGCTATTAACATTCTTGGTGGTGCAACAACTGTATTATTCAATGTATGAGCAAAATATTTCCCATCTTTAGAATTTACACGAATCTTTAAGCGACGAGCTTGTGCATCTCCTAAGTTTGAACAACTTCCTACTTCAAAATATTTCTTTTGTCTTGGTGACCAAGCTTCAACATCTACTGACTTGACTTTAAGGTCTGCTAAATCTCCAGAACAGCATTCTAAAGTTCTAACTGGTATATCTAAAGAACGGAATAAATCTACAGTATTCACCCATAACTTTTCGTACCACTCCATGCTTTCTTCTGGTTTACATACAACTATCATTTCTTGTTTTTCAAATTGATGTATTCTATACACGCCTCTTTCTTCTATTCCATGAGCTCCCTTTTCTTTTCTAAAACAAGGAGAATAACTTGTTAATGTTTGTGGTAATGACTCTTCAGGTAATATAGTATCTATATACTTACCTATCATAGAGTGTTCACTTGTTCCAATTAGATACAAATCTTCACCTTCAATTTTATACATCATAGCATCCATTTCAGCAAAACTCATAACACCGGTTACAACCTCACTACGAATCATATATGGAGGAATACAATAAGTAAATCCACGATCTATCATAAAATCTCTAGCATATGAAATTATTGCTGAATGAAGTCTTGCAACATTACCCATTAAGTAATAAAACCCACTTCCAGCTACTTTTCTAGCACTATCTAAATCTAATCCACTTAATTTTTCCATTATATCTGTATGATATGGAACTTCAAAATTAGGTACCCTTGGTTCTCCAAAACGTTCAACTTCTACATTTTCACTATCATCTTTACCAACAGGAACACTTGGATCAATTATATTTGGTAAAGTCATCATTATTGTATTAACTTTTTCAGCTAATTCTACTTCTTTAACTTCTAACTCAGCTAAACGTTCTGAATTTTCAGTTACCCTTTTTTTTATTTCTTCTGCTTCTTCTCTTTTTCCTTGAGCCATTAGAGTTCCTATTTGTTTTGAAAGCTTATTTCTATCAGCTCTTAAAGCTTCTGCTTGTTGTTTAGCTTCTCTAAGATTTTTATCTAGCTCTATAACCTCATCTACTAGTGGAAGCTTGCTATCTTGAAACTTATTTTTTATATTTTTCTTAACTATCTCTGGATTTTCTCTTACAAATTTTAAATCTAACATATGTATACCTCCTAATAATTTATGTTCATTAATTTTTTCAATAAAAAAAGAACCTTTCCCCTAAAGGGACGAAAGATTCCGCGTTGCCACCCTAATTAATAGTATTATGAAATACTATTCTCTTTAATAAATTTAACGGTTTAAGCCGTACTGCTCATCGCAATCCCTCCAAGGTGGATTCATAACATACTATTATCGATTTGCACCAAACATCGACTCTCTTAAAATAAATAATGTTATTACTAGCCTTTTCAGCAGTTTATTTTTATTTACTCTTAATATATTATAAAAAATATATATGTCAATATTTTACTAAGTTGATTTATATATATTGTTATATATTCTTGTTATATTTATTCGTTATTTATATCTTTTGTACTTATAATATCAATATCTGTATTTAATATATTTTTACAGATTATACTTCCTGATTTTATAGGTACACTAACATATATTCTAGCTAATACCTTAGATAATTCTAACCATAAGCCTTTTTCAACCTCTTTGCTAGATCTTACAGGAACAACTTTATGTCTATCATTTCCTTTTACTCTAACTATAGATGTAAATATATCCTTTCCCATATTTTTATCTTGTGAATTATACATCTTTAAACTCCTTTATTCTACTTGAAATAACCTTAGAATTCTTAGAATCATCAACTATATCTGTTATATTTTTATCTAGTTCTCTTGCTAAAATATTTACTATTTTCTCATAACAATAAGATCCATGACAGCTTCCAAAACCTGATCCTGTTCTCCTTTTTACCCCTTCTACTGTTCTAGCTCCTAATGGTCTTCTTATACAATCTACAATCTCTCCTTCTGATATACTATTACATATACATATTATCTTGCCATACCTCTCATCTAAATCTATTATTTCATTTGCTTCTTTTTTTCCAAGCTCTCTAAATTTATAAACCTCTCTTCTCTTATCTATAAAATTCTTTTTCAATGTACAATTTAAATTATTAGCTATAGTATCACAAAGCATTTTAGCAATTGCTGGTGCAATTGTTATTTTACCATAATGTGTACCTGTAACTCTTATATATCCTTTATCTATTTCGCTATCGTCTATAAGCATTGAATCCTTATTATACGCTTCTCTAAATAAATTATTTATATTATTTTTATCTAAACCTCTTAATAGTTTATTTGCATATATTAAATTATCTTCTAAACTTGTTTTTTCTGTACTTTTTATTCCTATTAATGATCCTGTAGTAGTTGTAGGAGAACTTATTATAAATGTATTTTTATCTAGTGTTTCAATAATTATCTTATTTAGTTTATTCTTATAATTGTCATCTACTAATAAATAACTCATATTTTTAAAATAAGATTCATCACTAACAAATTCTTTATCTTCTACCTTTCCATTTTCTCTTATATATATTTCATGTGGAATTGTATTAACAACAACTTTACAAGTAAACTTGTTTTTATTTGTAGTTACTCTAAACCCCTTAGCTAAATTTTGTATATTCAAAACCTCTTCTTCTAACCTAAAATTAACGCCGTTATCTGATGCAACTTCAGCATATGCTATTGCTAAATCATAAGGAGCAACAATTGCTATGTTTTCAGAATATAATCCCTTTTTTATATCAGAATTTATATTAGGTTCAATATCGTACACATCCTTATCATCTATTAAATAAACACCATCTATACCTCTCTTTTTAGCTCTATCATACATTTCCTCAAGTTTTTTAACTCCATTATCATCACTTACTACCCTTAATGCACCAATTTTTTTAAATGGAACTTTAAATTTTTCACATGTTTCCTGCATTATTGAATTACCTATATACTCAAGTCCTGCCATAACATCATCTGAGGTCTCGGACCCATCATATACAATGGATGTATTCACAAATGATATATCATCAGCTATATCATAATCCCTTTCTATTAATGCAATATTAAAATTATATTTTGATAGCTCATATGCAACAGAACAACCTATTATTCCTCCACCTAATATAAGAATATCATAATCCATAGTTTACCACTCCCATACTCTATAGTAAAAAACCTTTTTCTTTTAATTCTTTTTTTATAGCTTTAATATCTTCTTCACTATCTGCTGCTATTGTATGAAGGTGAACTCCATTAGTTAAATTTGAAAGAGGTTTTGCATTTTTTCGCTTAAATTCATTTTCAAACTTGTTTAAATCATTTAAATTTTTTATCATTAAATTTCCTCTTATTTCTCCGTACAAAGGATGATCTATAATAACATCCTCTATTATTCCTCCATATTTAACTACTACTTCTAATTCATCTATTGTTTTGTTACTTTCATGATTCACTGCAATTATAGCCTTTATCTTATTTGTACTTTTGTTGTAAATATATCCATCAGGCGTTGCTATTATATTCTTTCCTGCTGCTCTAAGTATAGCTATATCTTTTACTATAATTTGTCTTGTAACATTAAATAATGAAGCAAGTTCAGTACCCTTTATAGCTTTATTTTTTTCAATAAGTAATTTTATAATTTCTTCTCTTCTCTCTATAGATCCCATAAATTCACCTCCATATTAGTTTTTATCATCACAAGCACTTATAATATTGAGTATATCATTATCCTCAATTTTATTTTTATTATGATGATATCTAACCACTTGTAAAAACTCTTTATCATAATTAAACTTTTTCAGAATTTCTTGCCCTATTTTAGGATGATTATAATATATGTCTATTTGCTTAATATTATCATATTTTTTTATCTTTCCTTTAGTAGTCTTATCTAATAAAACTACCATTGATTTTTCGATCAAACTTAAAGGTCTTATGCTCTTACCAACATCATGTAGCAATGCTGCCTTTCCTAACTTATAAACATCTACATCTATATTTAACTCTTTTCTCATTTTTATTGAATCTTTACAAACCCTTATACAATGATGCTTATCATTATGCTTTAGTTTATTAAATACCTTAATCTCATCATCATTTAAAAACTTACTTATATATTCGTAATCTATATCTTTAAATAATGAAGTAAATCCCCAAATAAATTGTTTTATCCTATAAAAAGCCATTCTACTCACCCTTATTTAGTATATATAAAAATAATAACATTATATATTTTTATTAGCAATTATATAGTTTTATAAACAAAAAAAGCCACGAAATAAATCGTAGCTTGGTGGAGGTAAAGGGATTCGAACCCTTGACCCCTTGCGTGCAAGGCAAGTGCTCTCCCAACTGAGCTATACCCCCATAAAAAAAAT
>NZ_ASRV01000093.1 GCF_000401215.1 Clostridium sartagoforme AAU1
CATTTACATTCCAATATGGTGCTACTAATATAAAGTTATGTTTTATATACTTCCCCTGTTTCTTCAAATTTACATTCCAATATGGTGCTACTAATATTGAATAGTTATAATAGTTTTGATTTCATTAAGTCAAATTTACATTCCAATATGGTGCTACTAATATTATGTATTCAGTTGAACTTATTTTTTAATCTTAAAATTTACATTCCAATATGGTGCTACTAATATAATCGCCAATGAAAAGCACAACTAGACTAATATAGAAATTTACATTCCAATATGGTGCTACTAATATGCGTCCGCTGACAATCCGTATTATTACTTATATCTAAGTGGTATTTTTGTCTATCTACTAATTTAAAAGTGATATTACTAACTTTTATAATATAAAGTATATAAAATATTTCTTTAATCCCTTAATATTACTATCATTGTCTACTCACCTATATTTTAACATTATCTTAGGTCGACAATTAAATAAAGTTGCTAGTTTTATCCTCCTTTTTCCCCCACATATCTTTAGATAGCCATCTTTCATTTCTACTTTTAAATAATATTATAGAATCTTTCTCTTTTCTTATTATACCATCTAATTCGTATTTTAGCTTAATTATTTGTGACTCTGCTAGCTCCCCTTCAAATACTGAGTTTTGAATATTAGATAAGTATTTTTTACATATTTTAAAAGTTCTATTTAGAACTCGCTGCCCCCCATCATCACTTTTTATATCATAAACTAATATAACATACAATTAACTCTCACCCCTACCACCATATTTTAAATGGATCATAATCTTTCTCTTCTAATAAATGCTTTATAAGTTTATAACACTCAAGTCTCATTAAATATTCATATGATACACTTTTATTTAAGTCTTTATGTTTTATAGTTGTCTGTAGTTTTTGATCCAATTCTCCTACTATTATTTTTGATGCTTCTTTTGTAAGATGTAAGTAATTTAATTCTTTAGTAAAACTTTTTTCAGTTATCTGCTTCTTATTCAAAAGTGAAAATATAAGTCTATCAGCTAATATTGGTTTAAATATTTCTGCTATATCTAAACTTAAGGAAAATCTTCGCACTCCCGGCTCATGAAGATAACTAACTGTAGGATTTAGTTGTGTATGATATATAGCTCCTAATACTTTTGTGTATACTAATGTATTTACAAATGATATTAACGTATTTATCATATTATCTGGTGGATTTTTCACTCTCTTTGTAAAATCTATCTTTTGGTCTATGATTATATTCCAAGCTTCATAATATACTTTTCTTATGTTCCCTTCATATCCCATTAACTCATTTATGTTATTGCTAGTATATATTCCCTTTCTTAAAGTTTCTATTTTATCCATATAGCTTTGTACATCTTTACCTCTACCATTATAGTATCTTAAATTTCTATATATATTATAACTTGCTCCATCTATAAATCTTTTAGCTATTTCTAACCTTTTCTTTTCATCAGTATAATGCGTTACTTGATTCACCAATAAATTTCCTGATACAAGTTTTTCTCTTGGTTGAAAGCTTCCAGTATAGAAACTATAGTAATTAAAAAAGTGTACCACTACATCATATTGAGATAAAAAATTTACTAGGCTTGTATTAAAATTCATTTCAGACATAACATATATTTCATTTACTGTCTCTATAGGAATATATCGTTTTTGACCTTCTTCATCTATAAATGCTATAGAGTTGTCTTTTCTTTTCAATTCACCATTATTATATATATAATAACTTCTTTTCATAAATTCTCATCCTCCTTTTATATAAAGCATAAATCATAGTAAGCACAAGATTTGCATATTTTCTTTTTTTCTAACGGCGGAGGATTTTTTAACGCAACTATCTTTTTGATATCTTCTAAAATTCCTTCAATAAGAATAATATCTTGATCTGTTAGCTCCACATCTATACTTTGTTTAAGTAACGGATAATCTATTTTACCTTTTATATTATCTACTTCTCTTTTCTTAAGAAAATACAAATAATATTTCACCTGTAATATACTAGCTTCTTCTATTTTATTGCTTTTTTTAACTTCATGTAATATACCTTTAGAACGTATAAAATCTATATTTATTATGTTATCTATATTTATGTGCTTTTTATCTCTTTTGTATGTTTCTTCGTCTATGGCTTTTCCTATTTCAACATTTTCATTACCCTGTTCCATTTGTATTTCATTATAAAAATACCATAGCTTTCTTTTGCAAACTTCATAGTAATAAACCATTACTCCAGTAATTTCTTTTTTCATTATTCACCTCTATTTTTCATTACCATATATTTGAACCTCTTCTGATCTCATCATACTTCATTTTTTTATATCCAACTTCATCATATTCACACTCTATGACCTTTATATAGTCATTTTTATGTTTACCTAAATAAATCTTACTAAAATTTATAGCCTGACCCTTTCCTCTTGCTCTCTCATAATTTTTAATATCATTTGGATGTACTGATACTGTGAATTTTCTTATTTCATCTTTCCATTTCACTCTTTCATAAGGGCTAAGATTTTCATTAAATAGTTTATGTTCTATATCTTTTATATCTTCTAAATACTTTTCATAAATAGGACTTGGTATAATTTCTTCTGATAATATATTCCTTAAATCTATTTTTTCTATCTCAAACTCATATGGGGGAACTACTTTTATATAATTATATATTTCTTTATATTTTCTCATATAATGGCTTTCTTTGAGCTTTTTAGTTGTAAGATATGTTTCTATTAATTTTATTTTTTCTTGTTCTGATATTTGTCCCTCATAGGAAATTATTGCTTCTTTTGATAATTCATATAACTTTTTATCAATAAATCCTTTATCCCCATTAGTTAAATTTGTGTTATCTATTTCTGTATATACATAGCAATTATATTCGCTGCTATCTTTCTTACCTTTTCTATTACATCTTCCTAACCTTTGGAATAAGGAGTTTAAATCTTGTAGTTCCGTAAATAAATAATCAAAATCTATATCTAAACTTGCTTCAACTATTGATGTTGATATCCATATGCCATTTTGTTTATCTAAATCTTTATTTTCATCATAGGTTCTACCAAATTCTATAATTTCTCTTTCTTTCTCCATCCTATCTTTTCTTATAAATTTACTGTGTAATATATGAAGTTCTTCTTTAGGAACTAAATCTTTTAGTTCCTTATAAAGTTTTTGAGCTTCTTTTATTGTATTAGCCACCACTAGTATCTTATTATTTTTATCTAATTTTTTATTTTCATTGTATTTATTTCTAATATCTTCACTATTTATTCTTTTATTTAACACTTTTAAATTATGTCTTTCCATATCATTAGTAAATGGAACTTCATTTTCTTTAAAAGTTATATTTTTGATTAATAAATCCTTAATAAACGGAGGTAATGTTGCTGTTAGTATAGCTATTTTCCCACCTAGCTCAACTACTTTTTCTAATCCGCATATTAAATATGCCAACAAATCTGGTCCATATGCTTGAATTTCATCTATAACTATTTTTGAATAAGATAACGTAGTAGCTTTTAGTTCGTAACCTTGATATTTATAAACAAAATCAAATATTTGATCCATTGTAGATATATTTAATGGTATTGATAGCTGTTTTCCCACTTTATGATAATTAAGCAAATCAATTTCTTCTTTTTCAGCATTATTACTTTCAATATTTTTAATATAGTATTCTAATGCACTAGAATGAAGTATTGCTATTTTTTCATCTATTGATTTATTATCTAAAATATCATTTCTTACCCTGTCATATATTGCATTTATCGCAGTTCTTATAGGCAATACAAAAAAGCCCTTATTATCACTTATCCATAGTAGCCCTGCTTCTGTTTTTCCCATACCTGTTTGAGCTATGGCTATTATATTTTCATCCCTATTTTCCATACAAAACTTTTGAAGCTTATTCCAAGAAGCCTCACTATTATTATTTTTCCACTTCTCTAGGAGCCCATGAAGTGAATCTTCTAAAAAGTTATTTGGATACTCTGCTATATTTCCTGAACTTGCACTATAATCACATTTATGTAAGTATCCCTTTATTTTTATGCCTTCATTATTTTCTACCATACATTTAAGCTTAGATTTTGTTGACTTCTTTATTTTATAAGTTTTAAAATCATTCAATAAACCTTGTATTAACTCTGTTTTATCACTTATTTCATCAAAATTATTACAGTAATTATGGTGATTTAATACGCTATGAGCCACTTTTAGATAATCCTCAAAACTTTCAAAGTTATTGCTATCAATAAGATATAAAGATAGTACATTATGAACAACTTCCTTAGATTCATTAAATTTTTTACTTTTTCCAGTAACTCTATTTTGAAATTCACAATTCACTTTGCCTAAATCATGGTATATACATGCTTTTTCTACTAATTCAAATAACTTACCTTCTTCAATATAACCTAATCTCTGAAGTACATTTAAATTTTCAAGTAAATCTAGAGTATGTTCTTTTATTGTTTTATCTGGCTTTGCCATATATTTTTGTATTAGTTCTAGAGTATCTTTATCTAATATATATAATTTTTCCTCCATAAAACCTCTCCTAAATTTAAAGCAGCAAGGTCATTCCCTACTGCTTAACATTATTTTATATGAAGTTAACAATATATTCCTTATTATCTTCATCATCTATAAGTACATTATCACTTGTACTTTCAATTATATATTGTGAGGCATAAACAACTTTCTTTTTTTCGAAAACTCTTTTACCATCATTTATACTATAGTTTTTATTTAAATAATATTTTGTTCCACTAACACTTTGTCCTGCTTTAGCTTTATCAAAATATATACATTCATTTTTCACATCATCATAGTTCAAATATGCAGAGTAATTACTTATAATATCACAATCCTCAGCTTCCTTTAAATCTACAATTTTAGCTTCTTCTATATTTATAAAATCCTCACTTCTACCTATAGACTTCAAATTATAGATATTTTCCTCTATATTCCTTAAAGTTTCATCATCACTTCTAACATGAATAATTAATTCTATATCATTTAATATTTCATAAAATTTTAATGATGTTGTTAACGATCTAAATTTTGATACTGGTTTAATATAATTGTATATTTCATAATTTTTTACTTTTTCTTTAAACTCATTTTCTATTATTTTAATTTCTTTCTCTTTTTGAGATAACTCTAAAAATTCTTTTGATTTTTTATCTAGCTTCTTTTTTATTTCTGTAAGTTTAGATTTTTCACTCTTAAACTCTTGTAGCTTTTCTTTATATTCATTTTTTTTATAGTCATCTATTTTATCTTTTAAATCTTTTAATTTCCTATATTCACTTAATAACTCTTCATTATAAACTTGTATAGTTATTCCTTTTCTAAAACTATTCCCTTGAGATTTTTTTGCACTCGCAACTTTATCAAAAGCACTTGATAAAAGACTTTCATTCTTCATCTTTACTAATATTCCTCTATCATCCATCACGGAATTTAAAAAACAATAATCTGTATATGGCTCATTATGCATTGATTCAAACCTACCTTGTACACTAATATCCATAGGATGATACTCTCTATAATTACAAGCATTATGAATAGCTCCTATTATTGTAGATATGGGCGGTAGAGGATATGTCATTTTATTATCTATTGTTTCTTCTCTTTTATAATTAGCACTACTTTGTGTAAGTACTATTCTTAATGCTTTCATGATAATTACCTACTTTCTTCTTTTATACTTATACATTAAAGTAAGTTTTTACTTCATTTCTAACATTATCAAAAAACTTTGTTATAGAGATTGGATTTAATTCAGCTTTTATTTCATTTTCATTTTTTAATGCTTTTCCTTCAAGTAAACCAACATGGTAACCTTTTTCAATTTTATCCTTTAAATCCTCTGATATTATTAACTTATCTTCTTCTACCTTCACAACATTTTCAAAATAATGTGTCTTTTTGTCAGATAAACCTCCAACTATAAATATTGGTTCTGAATTATCAAGATTCCCTTTAACTGTTAAACTTAAGTTTTCTACTGCATCTAAAATTGAATTTATTCTATCTGCTTTTTCCTTATTATCTGCTTCTTTATATCCTTCTTCTTGTTTAAAATTTTCATCTTTTCCTATCATCTCTAAATCTATTGTTATACTATATATTTTAAAAGATTTATCATATTCATATTGATAAGGCATAAGTCCAGCTTCTCCAGCTTTTTCTTGTAAATTTATATTTTTGCTTTTTGCTGCATTATTTGCTAAATATAAATTATTATGGAATCTTGTTTCATTTACAAAGCTTTCACAGGATATAGCATCAGTTAAGTAGAATGAACTTTTTCTAATATAAGTAGTTCCTTTTGTACTCATATATCCACCTTCAAGAGCTCTACAATTAGATGCATTTAAATTCTCATTAGCCATTTTTTGAGTTGCACCATCAACTTCAGTTTGTAAATCATCATACATGCCACTTTGAACCATAATCGCATTTTTTAAGCTTTCTCTACTTCTTATAGTATATACTTTTCTATTTTTAAATATTTTTTGTACACTTGCTATATTTCCCAATCCTTCTGAATAATTTGAAGTCATATTTGCTACCACTGTTAAAGTTAATGCCTTTTTAATTTTCATAATTCCACCTCTTATTATTTATTTTCCTTTTTCTTTGTTAATGCATTTATAAAGGTATATGCTAAATCTTTATTTTCTTCAAAATCATCAAATAAATCATATACAAAACCAAATTCTACTCCTGAATAATTTGATAATTGTAGTAGTATTTGGCAAACTCTATCATAATCCTTGAATATAATTGAACTTGTTAATTTTTGTTTATAGCTATCTAATTTATTTACTTCTAATACTTCAGCTACTTGTTTGGCATTTTTATATGCTCCCTTTAATCTATCTTTCATTGATTCATCCCTCCTTATTAATACATTAATCTTTATAAGTTGACTTACTAAATAATCTCTGCCTTTTTCTTTCAAAAATAACTCTATTAAGTTATCTAATAATAAATTATTTAAAATACAATCTGTTACTTTCTTTTGTATATTTATATAATATTTATCTGTTACTTTATAAGAAAAACAAAATGCCTTATAATCTATATTTTCTTCAGCCATTTTTTAAATATATCTATACTTTCCTTTCTTATATATAAAGTTTCAAAATATGATTTATCTCTATCTTTAAATATTACTTCTATATCTCTATCTATAAAATCTGTACTTTCTATAATTCCCTTAAATAAAATTTGTCTTATATCTTTTGATTTTCTACTACTATCTAACTCACCCTCTACCTTTATTCTTAGAGTTTTATTAGATATTTTCAGTCTCTCAACTGTATAATTATCATTTATAAAAAAACCTTCTCTTTTTCCTTCAAAAGCAAATGGGATAAAATCAAATTCTCTTTCATCACGACCAACAAAGGTGCTTGTATTAAAATTAAAAGCTGTAGATTTACCCTTTTTCCCAGAATCTATATAATATCCAAGTAATCTACAATTTTCTTGAGAATCATTAAATAACTGATTTGTATTGGCATAATTAGCATACATATCACTTTTACTTCTAAAAGTTTCTCTAATTAGCTCATTTCTATTTTTAATAATAATATCTAATATTTGTTGTTTGTTTGTTTTATCATATTTTAACTTTCCAAAAGTCTTTTTCATTATTGTGTTAGCTGATAATTTATCATTTACCAACTTTATTTCTTCATCACTTAAATCTTCTTTAGAAAGAATATTTTCTACAACCTTATGATGTAATTCCTCCCCGTATTTGTATTCTACAAATTCTAAGTATTTTTCTTCATTAAGATCTTCTCTATTGTAATAAATACAATCATCTTCTACCTTATAATCTAAATCATGATAATCTAGATACTGCATTAGTCCCACTATCGCTGCTGAAAATCTCCAATCTGATGGTTCTAGCATTGTATCATAACTATTATTTTCTAAAGTTGTCTTCATGTTATCCTCCTTTCTTATACTAAGTCTTGAGTTACTAAATCTATCATTCCAAATCCCATAGATTTGCGGCTCCCTATTCCAGAATCATAAAAATATTGTAATACTTTATTATTTCCTTGGATTTCAAAGATTCCAGTTGTTATATCTATATATCTTCTATAATGCTTGACAACAACTTTCTTACACTGTATAGGATTTACTTTTATTTCCTCAGATTCTTCTTTAGTAAAACCTACATTTAATAATTGATTTGTTAATACAACATTTAGTTTTTCTCTAAATTTTTCATCATTATATACATAATAAATATCTTTATTTGTCTCTGGATCATGACTTCTTACACATAATCCACTTCCTAATGTAGTTTTAAATATAGCCCTATTGTTATATATTTCTTTTTGATTATTGTTAATTATGCTTTTCAATTTTATAAAATTATCATTAGGTAAAGGATATTGCTTATTTTTTTGAGCTATAAATGCTTGATATAATATTAAACCTAACTTATTATTACCAGTTGAGAAAAGTATCTTTATCTCATTTCCCTCTAGTGTTATTTTATCTTTAGTGAATCTAGATTTAGGAAATATTACTGAAAAACAATACTCTTTTTGCTTTGTATCTTTAAAAAAATCTTCATAGTATTTTCCATCATTGCACTTCGATATCGCATTTTTTATATAACTTAAGACAATCTTTCTATATTCAATAGGAATTTTAGGCTCTTTTAATTCTAATATTAAACAAAATCTCATTCTTCTTCTCCTTATTTACCATTAAAATCTTAATTTTACAAATTATTAATTATATTTTACATTATTTTTGTTAATTTTGAAATATTTTCTATAAAATTATATTATAATTTATTTTTCGTAAAATTAAAAAATAAACTATAAACCTAGAAAGAAATCTACACTTCCTATAAAGTTGGAAGAGCCTTTAATGACTTTGTTAAGTTTATTGAGGATAATCCTAATATTCCTGTAGTAGAGATGAATATAGTCCACTGCACAGGTCGTGGTAAAGTTCTTGTTACTCTTATATTTAGAAACTGTTCATTAATTCTATTTTTCATTTAACCAGTATTTTGAATATGTTATATATCCTCCAAACATAAAAATCCCCAAGACGTAGTCTTAGGGAAATAATAAACCTAATTAGTTTGGCATATACCAATATGAATTGAATTTATGCAAATATGTTCTAGTACCTTTAGGCATTTGTGTAATTGCATTATAAACATTTATAAAATCTCCACAGCCCATACTAGTTGCAAAAATACCTAGTGTTGTTAATACATTATTTTTAATAATTAATCCAATAATATAAGGACCGATTCCAAAAACAATATTTGGTAATAATGACATTATTATAAAGCGTGTCTTGCTCATATCTTCATTACCTACAACAAATAATATTCCTTTTTTTAATAAAGTATATAAATATACTTCTTCTTTAAAACAAATAGCATGTAGGAATTCATGTGGAAAGAGTGATAGCAAAGATAATAATATCCCCCAATTATTAAGATAATTGCCTTGCTTAAAGGCAATTACTAGTAATAGTATAAGCAGTATTATAGCAACAATATTAGCTTTTATTGCTAGTTCAGTTGCATTAGAAGCTTCTTTAAACTTAACATAATTAGGCTTGTGTTCACGATATGGTAGATTATCATAATTACCATCGAATTTTCCCTTATAAATCAATTTCACAGTAGTTACCCCCATATATAAAATTTCTTACTCATTTTCTTTTCCTTGTCTTTTACATTTAATTATAACCCATATACTGTTAAAATCCACTAATTTTTCTAGATAGATATAAATAGCTTAAATAAGATTTTAAACAACAACCTCCATATCATATTCTGTACACATAAAAAGTGGATTATCAAAATCCACTTTTTTATAATATGCTATCTAAATATTATCCTAATATATGTTAAAACTTAGGATCTATCTCAGTCATTTGAATTCTTTTCAAATCTTTTTGTCTTAATCTTGTTTCTTCCATTATTTTATCCCAAGACTCACCTGCTATCATCATTTCCTTTGCTTTTGAATAAACTTGATTTTTTGTTTCTCTATTCATCTTTTTCCTCCAAGACTTTATTAAGCTTTAATTCACTTAATTTATTTTTATTTACTATACTATTATTTGGAGAAATCAAATCAATTATTACATTCAAAGTAAATATATAAATTTAACAATTTTCAAATTTCCATATAATGCAAAAGGATACTATTTTAGCATCCTTATAATAATTATTAAATCTACTATATTACCCCTATATCGCTTCTATAATATTTATCCTTAAATTCAACTTTTTCTATAGCCCTATAAGCGTCTTCTCTTGCTTTTTCTACTGTTTCTCCGACTCCAACTACTGAAAGAACTCTTCCTCCATTGGTTTTCAAAACATCATTTTCAAGTTTTGCTCCTGCTAAGAAAACTTTATCTTTTATTTCATCCTCTATAATAATTTCATATCCTTTAGGATAGCTTGCTGGATATCCTTTTGATGCTAAAACTACATTAACACAAGCACCATTTTTCCACTTAACTTCTGTATTTTTTAAGTTCTCTATTAATGCAGACTCTATAAGTTCTAATAAATCACTTTCCATCAAATTAAGTACTGATTGAGTTTCTGGATCTCCCATTCTTACATTATATTCTAAAAGATATGAACCTTTTTTAGTTATCATAAGACCAAAGAATATTATACCTTTATAATCAAAACCTTCTTCTCTTATTCCAACTAAAGTCCTATTCATTATTTTTTCTTCAAAATCCTTTAAAATTTCTTTTGTTACATATGGATTAGGGGCTAAAACTCCCATCCCTCCTGTATTTGGGCCCTTACCACCATCAAATATTTGTTTATGATCCTTTGCTGATATAAATGGTATAATAGTTTCTCCATCTGTAATTGAAAGAATAGATGCCTCTACGCCTTCTAAAAACTCTTCTATAACTATCTTTTGTCCTGCTCCATTAAATATATCATCAACCATAAAAGATTTTACTGCATCAATAGCTTCCCTTTTATTCTCACAAATAGCAACGCCCTTTCCTGCAGCCAATCCATCAGCCTTAACCACTGTAGGATACGAACAAGTTTCTAAATAAGCTAAAGCTTTATCAACATCATAAAAAACTTCATACTCTGAAGTTTTCACTCCATACTTTTTCATAAAATCCTTAGAAAAACTCTTACTACCTTCAAGCATTGCAGCTTTTTCACTAGGTCCAAAAATCTTAAGGCCCTTCATTTTGAACTTATCAACAATCCCCTTAGTTAAAGGATCTTCAGGACCTACAACAGTCAAATCAATACACTGCTCCAAAGCAAACTCCAAAAGCTCATCTATTTCAGTTATATTCACATTTTCACATTTGCTTTCCCTAGCAGTTCCCCCATTACCAGGAGCAACAAATATCTTCTCAACTCTCTCATTCTTAGCAATCTTCCAAGCAAGAGCATGCTCCCTACCACCAGATCCAATTAATAAAATCTTCATATAAAATCCCCCTCATCAGTAATTCTTACTTCATACTGAAATTTTTTTCAATAACACCCAAAAATTTATTTAATATCTACTACCTCATCAATAACTTTCGTTCATACTAAAAATTATTTCTATATAACTCAAAAGCATTTATTTATTACTATATAGAAAAAAGAGAGCATATTGCGGAAGGCTATATCACAATGAGCTGTTTTTATTTCATTGTTGTTTGAGGCATAGTTGCGTAATAATTTCAGTTGTCTGAGCGAATACGAGTTAAGTGAGAATCTAAATCTCTGATTTAGTTCTTCGAACTTACTGCTACGACTTTGGAGTAGTAGTTTCCTTATAAAATTGCAATTATTATGAAAACAACAATAGAAATATCCAGCGAAATTGTGTAATAGACTGAAGTAATCGGTTCTCTTTTTTCTTAGTTACAATTAATGTTTAAAGTGTCTAACCCCCGTAAATACCATAGCTATTCCATGTTCATTACAAGCATCAATAGATTCTTGATCTCTTACTGATCCTCCTGGCTGTATTATTGCTTTAATACCATTTTTAGCACATTCATCTACTACATCTCTAAATGGGAAGAATGCATCTGAAGCTAAAACTGTTGCACCTTTACCTCTTTGAAGAGCTTCTTCTGTTGCCCAAATTCTATTAACTTGTCCTCCTCCGATTCCAATTGCTACACCATCTTTTATTGCAACAATTGCATTAGATTTAACATACTTAACTACCTTCATGCCAAATAATAAGTCTCTCATTTCTTCTTCAGTTGGTGATTTTTCTGTTACTACTTTTAATTCATCAATTAAATTTTTGTCTTCTTCTTGTAATAATATACCGCCATCAACTGTAACCATATATTTTTTATCTTTTGGAGTATTATTGCACTTAATTACTCTTAAATTCTTTTTAGTTCTTAATACTTCTAAAGCATCTTCATCAAATTCCGGTGCTGCTACTACTTCTAAGAATATTTTTACCATTTCTTCTGCTGTTTTTTTATCTACTTTTCTATTTATTGCTATTATTCCACCAAAAATGGATGTTGGATCTGCATCATAAGCTTTCTTATAAACTTCAAAAGGAGTTTCACCTATTGCAACTCCACAAGGGGTATTATGTTTAAGTCCACAACAAGCTACTTCATCAAATTCAGAAGCAACCTTCCAAGCTATATCCAAGTCTTTTATATTATTATAAGATAACTCTTTACCATTTAATATTTCAAAACTATTCATAGCTCCATCAAATTCATTTGAGCTATAGTATGCTGCACTTTGATGTGGATTTTCTCCGTATCTTAAGCTTTGCTTTTTCTTATATGATATTGAAAGGTATTCAGGATATTCTTCATCTTCTAATAAAAAGTTAGATATTGCTGCATCATAAGCACTCATTAAATTAAATACTTTTCCTGCAAGTTTTTTTCTTAACTTTACTGAAACATCACCATTTTCAGATATTTCTTCCATAACAGCTTTGTAGTCTTCCTTATCTGAGATTACTACTACATCTTTAAAATTCTTGGCTGCAGCTCTAAGCATTGTAGGACCACCAATATCTATAAATTCAACTTTTTCATCAAAGCTTAAATCTTCTTTAACCTTTTGAAAAAATGGATATAAATTTACTATAACAATATCTATAGGATCAATATTTCTTTCTCTTATAGTTTTCATGTGTTCATCATTATCTCTTATAGCAAGTATCCCTGCATGTATAATTGGATGAAGAGTTTTAACCCTTCCATCTAACATTTCAGGAAAATTAGTAACTTCATTAACTTCAACAACATTAACACCATTATCCTTAAGATATTTATAAGTACCACCTGTAGATATTACTTCAACACCTTTATTTTGCAAAAAATTAGAGAATTCCAAAATACCTTCCTTATCAAAAATACTAACTAAAGCTCTTTTTATCAACTTAAAAACCCCTTTCTTTTAATGGGAAAAATGAAAAAATTAATAATAAAAAATTTATAGTTTAAACTTATAAGGGATTTATTTAATTTCATAATTCAACAAAGTTGAGTTATTTCCTTAATTTTTTCATTCTTTCATTCCTTCATTATTTCATTTTATTCTCGTTTTTCCATTTATAATTTCAACTTTATTTTTACTAATTAAATCAATTGCTTTTGGTAATAGCTTATGTTCCTTTTCTAAGACTCTTTTTTGTAATATTTCCTTTGTATCTTCAAAATAGACTGGAACTACTTCTTGAAGTATTATTGCTCCTCCATCTACTTCTTCATTTACAAAGTGTACTGTACAACCTGAATATCTTACTCCTGAGTTTATAACAGCTTCATGAACCTTTAACCCGTACATTCTTGGTCCACAAAAACTTGGAATTAATGATGGATGTATATTTATTATCTTATTTTTAAATTCTTTAAGGATATTTCCTTGAAGTATTGAAAGATATCCAGCAAGAACTATTAAATCTACTTTCCCCTTTGTTAATTCTAATATCTTATCACATGTAGTATCTTTATATTCTTTTTTAGATACTACATAAGTCTTTATTCCTTTTTTCTTAGCTCTCTCTAAAGCAAATATTTCATCTTTACTTCCTATAACCATTTCTATTTTGCAATTTAAATTTCCAGCATCTATAGAATCTATTATTGATTGAAGGTTTGTACCTCCTCCTGATGCAAGTACTGCTATTTTAAGCAAACACCTTCACCTCCAGATGTTACATAACCTATTTCATAAGCTTTTTCTCCCATCTCTATTAAAGCTTTTATAACAAGCTCTGCATCTGACTCATTAACACATAACACAAACCCAATCCCCATATTGAAGGTGTTGTACATATGATCTTTATCTACACCTTTTTCTATTATTTTTTCAAATATTAATGGTAATGGATAGCTATCTTTCTTTATTATTGCTGTAAATTTTTCTCCATTAAACATTCTTGGAACATTTTCTATAAATCCGCCACCAGTAATATGTGCCATTCCTTTTATTTCAAAGCTTTCAAGTAGTTTCAAAATTGGTTTAACATAAATTTTTGTTGGAGTTATTAATGTTTTCCAAGCTTCTTTGCCATCTAGTTCCTCATTTAAATCTTCAAATATCTTTCTAACTAATGAATAACCATTAGAATGTAATCCTGAAGATGCAATACCTATAAGCTTGTCTCCCTCTTTTATATTCTTGCCATTTATTATTTTATCTTTATCTACAATTCCTACTGCAAAACCTGCCATGTCATATTCGCCATCTCTATAAAAACCTGGCATTTCAGCAGTTTCTCCTCCAACTAAAGCACACTCTCCTTGAAGACATCCTTCTGATACCCCTTTTACCAAATCTGCTGCAACTTCTGCTTCTAGCTTTCCACAGGCTATGTAATCTAAGAAGAATAATGGTTTTGCTCCATGACATAAAATATCATTAACACACATTGCAACACAATCTATTCCTACAGTATCGTATTTCTTAGTTTTAAAGGCTATATCAAGCTTAGTTCCAACTCCATCTGTTCCTGAAACTAAAACTGGCTTTTTATATCCTTCTGGCAGCTCAACCATTCCAGCAAAGCTTCCAAGTCCATTTAATACATACTCACTCATAGTTTTACTTGCATATTCTTTTATAAGCTTTACTGATTTATATCCTTCTTCTATATTAACTCCAGCTTCTTTATAAGTTATCATTTAACACACTACCTTTCAGCTTTTATTTTGCTCCTTCTATAGGTGTTGCTACTGGATACATTCCATTAAAGCAACCAACACAATATCCACAATTTTCTTTAAAGCAACTATACATACCTTCCATACTTAAATATCCTAAACTATCACAACCTATTGCTTCTCTTATTTCTTCAATTGATTTTTTAGCTCCTATAAGTTCACTTCTATATGGGGTATCTATTCCAAAGTAGCAAGGAAATTTAACTATTGGTGAAGCTACTAAAAAATGTACTTCTTCTGCTCCAGCTCTTCTTAGAGAATCAACTAAATGTTTTGATGTTGTTCCTCTAACTATTGAGTCATCAATTAATATAACCCTTTTTCCTTTTATATTTACTTTAAGTGGATTTAATTTCACTGCTACGGCTCTTTCTCTAATTTCTTGGGAAGGTGTTATAAACGTTCGTCCTACATATCTATTTTTCACAAATCCAGTATCATAAGGTATTCCTGAAGCCTTTGAATATCCTATAGCTGCTGGTATTCCAGAGTCAGGAACTGCAACTACCACATCTGCATCTATTTTGTATTCTCTAAACAATTGCTCTCCAGCTCTCACCCTTGATTCATGAACATCTAAGCCATCTATTGTTGAATCTGGTCTAGCAAAATAAATGTATTCAAAAGCACAAGTTTGACATTGTGTATTTTCTGAATACTTGTATGATTTGATTCCATTATCGTCTATAATAACTATTTCGCCTGGTTCTATATCTCTAACCAGTTCTGCTTTTATTGCATCTAAGGCACAACTTTCTGATGATAATACATATCCTTCTGCTGTCTTTCCTAAACATAGCGGCCTAATACCATGTGGGTCTCTAACCCCTATAAGTTTATCTTCTGTCAAAATTACCATTGCAAAAGATCCTCTTATTGCTTGAATAGCATCATATATCGCCTTTTCAATCCCCTTTTTAGCACCTCTTGCAATAAGGTTTGCTATAACTTCTGAATCTATTGATGTATGAAAGACATGTCCTCCGTCCTCTAAAAGTTCTCTTATTACATCAGCATTTACTAAAGTACCATTATGAGCCATTGCTATTGATCCAAGCTTAGTTTTGCTAAGTAATGGCTGTGCATTCTCAATTCTAGTGTCTCCACATGTAGAATATCTAACATGACCTATTGCTGCAAAACCTTTAAGTCTATTTAAATCATCTTTGGAAAAAGCTTCTGTTATAAGCCCCATTCCTTTATGAATATCAACACTTTCGCCATTTGCTACAGCTATTCCAGCACTTTCTTGCCCCCTATGCTGAAGTGCATATAATCCATAATATGTCATAGATGCAACATCCATAGGCTTATTTACATAAATACCAAAAACACCACATTCATCCTTGAATTTATCATTACTTGGATCCAAAATTAAATTTGAACTCAAAATAACACCCCCAATATTAATTATTTCTGTATTCTATTTAATATCTCAACATAAGCATCTTTTACATTTCCAAGGTCTCTTCTGAATCTATCTTTATCTAATTTTTCTCCTGTTGTTGCATCCCAAAATCTACATGTATCTGGTGAAATTTCGTCTGCTAATAAAATTTCTCCATTATATCTTCCAAATTCTAATTTGAAATCTATTAATCTTATATTTTGCTTTATAAAGAACTCTTTTAATAACTCATTTATTTTAGCAGTCATTTCATAAATTTTGTTTAATTCTTCAAATGTAGTAGCACCTATTCCTACTGCATGATAATCATTTATTAATGGATCTCCTAATGAATCGTCTTTATATGATAGTTCAAATACTGTAGTTTTAAGTTCAAATCCTTCTTCTAATCCTAATCTTTTAGCCATTGATCCAGCTGCTACGTTTCTAACTATTACTTCTAAAGGTACTATTTCAACTTTCTTACAAAGTTGTTCTCTTTCATTTAACTTTTCTATAAAGTGTGTCTTTATTCCATTTTCTTTTAACATTTCAAAAATCATTGAAGTGATTGCATTATTTAAAGCTCCCTTATCTTCAATTTGACCTTTCTTTTCTCCATTAAATGCTGTTGCATCATCCTTATAATAAACAATAACTTCCTCTGCCTTTTCTGTAGCATATATTTTTTTTGCTTTTCCTTCATACATCATTTCTAATTTTTCCATTATAAATCAATCCCTTCTCCATTTTCTTCTATAAACTTACTTTTCATATCTAATCTAAATTTATTTAACTTTTCTCTTAATGAACTATCCTTTATAGCAAGCATTTGTACTGCAAGCATTCCTGCATTATAACTATTATTAATTCCAACTGTTGCAACTGGAATTGATTTTGGCATTTGAACTATTGAAAATAAAGCATCTAGTCCTTCAACAGCTCCCTTTATAGGAACCCCTATTACAGGCATTGTAGTTTGTGATGCTATAACACCAGGTAAGTGAGCTGCAAGTCCAGCTCCTGCAATAACAACTTCACATCCATTTTCTTCAGCTTCCATCAAAGTTTCCGTTAACTTTTCAGGAACCCTATGAGCTGATAATACATAAGCTTTAAATTCTACTCCAAATTCTCTTAAACAATTAGCGGCACCCTTCATAACCTCAGTATCCGATTTACTCCCAAAAAATATAGCTACCTTCATCTAAAAACCTCCGTTTTTTTTAATTTTACAATTTTATTCAGTTCGCAGTTCACAATTCACAGTTCACAGTTTTTTTCATTTTGTAGGCAACAGCGAACAGGTATCAAGTACTAAGTGTAAACTATAATTAAGAATTACGATTTTCCTTATATATTTAGTCATTATTTCACTAAAAAAGATTTAATATCTGTTACCTGTTCCTTGTTACCTTTTACTGTCTCTACGAAACTGTGAACTGTGCCTTTTAAACTGTGCACTAGAAAATTGCTTTGCAATTTTTTACTTAAAGTACTTAACCCCTGCTTTAAATATCTTTTGATCAAAGTTACCCGGAATATTTTTATATAGGTTTTCTCCTATTCTCTCTGAGTGTCCCATTTTCCCAAGTATCTTCCCATCTGGACTTGTAATTCCTTCTATTCCTAGCATTGAACCATTTGGATTAAAAGGCATATCGCTAGATATTTCACCATCTAAATCAACATATTGTGTTGCTATTTGTCCATTTTTTCTTAACTTTTCTATTAAATCTTGTGGAGCAACAAATCTTCCTTCTCCATGAGATATTGCAATTGAATGTATATCTCCAAGATTTACTTCATTGAACCATGGTGATTTATTAGATACTATTTCTGTTCTAACTATTGAGCTCATATGTCTATTAATTTCATTGTAAGTTAAAGTTGCCATATCTTCTTCTATATCTACAATTTCACCATAAGGTACTAATCCTAATTTTATTAGTGCTTGGAAGCCATTGCATATACCAAGTATTAAGCCATCTCTATTCTTTAATAGATCCATTACAGCATCTTTAATTCTTTCATTTCTAAATACTGTTGCTATAAATTTTCCTGATCCATCTGGTTCATCTCCAGCAGAGAATCCTCCTGGTAACATAATTATTTGACTTTCTCTTATGCTCTTTTCCATTTCTAAAATTGATTGATTTAATAAATTCTTGTTCATATTGTTTAAAACAAGTTCTGAAACTTCTGCACCTTCATTTTTAAAGGCTCTTGCGCAATCATATTCACAGTTTGTCCCCGGAAAAACTGGAATAAATACTTTTGGTTTTGCAACCTTTATTAAAGGAGCTTTTATTTCTTTATCTTCATATAAAACTGTTGTTATTTTTTCTTTTTTATCTTCTGTCTTTATTTTAAATACCTTTGATAACTTCTCTTCAAGTATCTTTTCTAAATATTCTATATCAAAATTAATATCATATTCTTTACAAACAATAGCCCTATTTTCTGTTGTATTACCTATTACTTTATAAGCGCAATCCTCTAATTCTTTTTCTATTTCAACATCATTTTTAACTTCTAAAATCAAGCTTCCATAATTGAGTTCAAATAATTCTTCTTTGCTTAATCCTTCAAACTCTACCCCAATCCTATTTCCTAAGCTCATTTTAGTTAATGCTTCTGCTACTCCCCCAAATTTCACTGATGAAGCTGAAATAACTTTTCTACCTAAAATAAGTTCATGTAACTTTTCTAAGTTATTTTTATATACGTCCACTTTCAATGTCATATCTTCATTTTTCTCAGCCATTAAAAGTACTATCTTAGAGTTATTATTTTTAAACTCTGGAGATATAATATCCTTAGCTTTAGCAACATCAACTGCAAAAGCTACTAATGATGGAGGTACATCTAAGTCTCCAAATGTACCTGACATAGAGTCCTTACCACCAATTGCTGGTATTCCTAAATCCATTTGTGCTTGATATGCTCCAAGTAATGCTGAAAAAGGTTTGCCCCATTTAATTTTATCTTTTCCTAATCTCTCAAAATACTCTTGTAATGTAAGTCTTGCTTTTTTATAATTTCCACCCATAGCTGAAAGTTTAGTTACTGCTTCTATTACTGAATAATATGCCATATGATAAGGACTCCACATTCCCATATCTGGATTGAAACCATATGTCATTAACGTTGCATCATTACTTTCTCCATTTAGTACTGGTACCTTAGCCGCCATCCCTTCTGCTGGTGTTGTTTGATACTTTCCACCAAAAGGCATAAGCACAGTTCCGGACCCTATAGTTGAGTCGAATCTCTCAACTAATCCTTTTTGCATTGATACATTTAATTTTCTTAATGTATCAATCCATGCTTCTTTTATATCTAAATTTTTTATTTTAAATGGATATTCTTTGGGAGATTTCACTTCTACTTCTGTTGTTTGTCTTGCCCCATTTGTATCTAAGAATTCTCTTTTTAAATCTACTATATTTATACCTCTCCAGAACATTCTAAGCCTTTCATTATCAGTTACATCTGCAACTTTAACAGCTTCTAAATTTTCTTCTGCGCATAGAGTTATAAATTTTTCTTCATCTTCTTTATTAATTACAACTGCCATTCTTTCTTGAGATTCTGAAATAGCAATTTCTGTTCCATCTAAACCTTCATACTTTTTAGGAACATTATCTAAATATATATCTAAGCCTCTTGTTAATTCTCCAATTGCAACTGAAACTCCACCTGCTCCAAAATCATTACATCTTTTTATCATCTTTGAAACTTCAAAGTTTCTAAATAATCTTTGAATCTTTCTTTCAGTAGGAGGATTTCCTTTTTGAACTTCTGCTCCACACTCATTAATTGAATCTTCTGTATGTTCTTTAGAGGATCCTGTTGCTCCGCCTAATCCATCTCTTCCTGTTCTCCCACCTAAAAGAATTACAACATCTCCTACTTTAGGCTCTTCTCTAACTACATTTTTCTTAGGCGCTGCTGCTATAACAGCTCCAATTTCCATTCTTTTAGCAACATAATTTGGATGATATATTTCAGCAACTTGTCCTGTAGCAAGACCTATTTGATTTCCATATGAACTATATCCATGAGCTGCTCCTAAAGTTATGGTTCTTTGAGGAAGTTTTCCTTTTAATGTTTCTTCTATATCAACAGTTGGATCTGCGGCACCTGTAACTCTCATGGCTTGATATACATATGTTCTGCCTGATAATGGATCTCTAATAGCACCACCAAGACATGTAGCTGCACCTCCAAAAGGTTCTATTTCAGTTGGATGATTGTGTGTCTCATTTTTAAACATGACTAAATATTCTTCTATTCCATTATTAGTTTCTATATTTACATTAATTGAGCAAGCATTAATTTCATCTGATACATCTAAATCTTCTAATAAACCTCTTTTTCTCATTTCTTTCATTGTTATAACTGCTATATCCATTAATGTTTCATCTCTATCAGTTTCACCATAAACAAAATTTCTTGATTTTAAATATGCTTCATAAGATTTTATTATTGGTCTTGAATAAATTCCTTCCTCAATAACTACATTTTCTATAGCTGTTGAAAAAGTTGTGTGTCTACAATGATCTGACCAATATGTATCAATAACTTTTATCTCTGTAATGCTTGGATCTCTACTTTCTTCTTTAAAGTAATCTCTTATTAGTTTTATATCATCTAAGCTCATAGCAAGATTCATATTACTATGTAACTCATTTATTTCTTTATCACTTTTATTAATAAATCCATTTAATATCTTTACATTTTTCGGCTCTGGAAGTTTTGATGATAGTTCTAAGTTATCTATATTTACTTCTCTGGAGTCAACTGGGTTTATATAATAACTTTTAATTTTTTCTACCTCATCACTTGATAAAGCACCTCTTAATATTATAATTTTTGTCCATTTAACTTCTATTTTTTCTCCTGAAGTCAATAATTGATAACATTCTGAAGCTGAATCTGCTCTTTGATCATATTGGCCTGGTAAATATTCAACTCCAAAGGCAACTTCATGATCTTTTACATCTAGCTTATTTTCATAAACATTATCTACATTTCTTTCTGAAAATATCGTATAAAGAGCTTTTTTATAATCTTCTTCTTTCATTTCCCCTAAAGTATATTTATTTATAAGTCTGACTCCTTCAAGAGAAGTAATTCTTAAATTATTTCTAAAATCCTCAAGTAAACTTTTCCCTTCAATATCAAAGCCTTTTTTTTTCTCTACAAATATACATCTCATTTTAAACTCACATACCTCCAAAACTAATGGATTTTAATTATACTCACGAATTATTATTGAGTTTTATTAAATATAATTCGTATTTATATGACTAAGGTATCATTGTTAGTTATATTTGTCAACTTTTTATCAGTAAAAAACAAAAATAATTCGTTGTATAACGAATTATTTTATATTTTTATAATTTTATATTTCGTATTTATTTATGCCGTTATTTCCCTTTTATTCTATTATTTTTTTCATTAAATATGTTATTTAAATAATATTTTTGCACAAACTAATAGAGATTCAATTTAAGGTGGTGTTAATATGAAGCATAACGCAAAAGAAAATTTAAGATTAGCTTTAGATGAGCTTTGCTCTTGCCAAAATCATCTAAACACTGCTTATTTAAATGCAGAGGAAAATCATAATAGAAGTGAAATTCATACTGCACTTGAAGCTATTGGCAGTGCTGTTGATTCTGCTCAAGATACTTTGAAAAACTATAAAGATTAGGAGGAGATTTTATATGGGTCATAAGACAAATGCAAAAGATGAATTAAAGTGTGCTCTTTCTGATATTACACATGCACAAAAATTGTTGCATGATGCTATAAAAACTGTAGAAAAAGATGATAATAAACAATTTATTCAAGATACTTTAGCAAATGTTAATGAGGCATTACATGCTACAAGGACCTCAACTTATGGATTCAAAGATTAGGAAATGAAATATATTTACTTAAATCATAGATTTAGGGTATCACTTAAAAAGACTGTAGGTAATCCTACAGTCTTCAATTAACTATCTTCTGTTATTTTGAGCTTTTCTTGCTCTTCTGCAATCAATACATCTAACTGGTTCGTTATCGAATCCTTTTTCTTTGTAGAATTCTTGTTCTCCTACTGTGAATATGAATTCCTTACCGCAGTCTTTACATATTATTTTCTTATCTTCCATTTTAAATCCTCCATTCTAAAGACCAATATAATATCAACAAATCTCTACAATGGAGAAAGCTAATTTCTATTCAATCTTTAAACAAATATTTCTCGGTTCTATGACCTACTTCATCATTTTATCATATAATATTTTTTTTGCTAGTAGTTTTTTAATAATTTACCTTATTGTTATTATGGTATATTAATATTAAATTCTATGTTTATTTGCTACTTTTATATGAATTAATTTAAAATTTTACAAAAATAAAAGCTATAGAAATTAATCTATAGCTTAGATAACTTATAATTATCTTCTGTTATTTTGAGCTTTTCTTGCTCTTCTGCAATCAGCACATCTTACTGGATCATTATCGAATCCTTTTTCTTTGTAGAATTCTTGTTCTCCTACTGTGAATATGAATTCTTTACCGCAATCTTTACATACTAATTTTCTATCTTCCATTTTAAATCCTCCATTCTAAAGACTATTCAAGTAACTACTAATCTCTATAACGGAGAATCTCATTATCTTTCAAAATCTTTAAACAAAATATTGTTAGTCTTTTTGACTACCTATTTATAATAACATATTCTTTTTTAAAAAGCTACTCTTTTTTTAAATATTTTTTTAAAAAAGTACCGGTAGCTTTTAACTACCGGCAAAGAAACCTACGTAACCCTAGTGGGTTATTTTTAGTCTTATCATATTTTATATTTTTTATTCCTTCTCTGATATATATTTCAATTAATATATATTGATATATGTATTTAAAGCCCTTCCCTGCTAGAAAGAATATCTAATAAATCTTTTGACGATTTTTCTCTTGTATTCATATAAAACTCTATTTCTTCTATTCGCTTATTCATCTTGTTAATAAATTCTTCTGTTTCTTCACTAATATCCTCTTCACTATTAAATCTAGTATCGCTTAAACTTGCTTTTATTATATATATAGCTTCTACTAATTCCTTTCTATATTCATCTTCAGTTAAATTTTCATTGCATATCTCCATACTATTACTTTTGCTATTTCTATAAATATTATCATTATGACCTTTTATATTATAAATATAGAAATTATAATCATTAGGTTTTCCCATTAAATAATATCTTAAATTCCCATTTTTTATAAAGTTTTCTATGGAATTAGAATGTTGACAAAAATATATAGTTCTTTTTCTATCCATTAATTCTGTAATAACTTGTGAATGAAAAGTTATATTATTTGGCCTTGAATATTGAACTATATCTCCTGGTAATAAATTCATATATATTTCATCCCAATTTATCAATGCATCTATTATTTTATATTCAATATATTTATGAGCTCTTTTATTTTCTATTCCAAAATGTAGATGAAATGGTTGTGCTGCAGTCCACGTAGAGCTTCTATTCGGTAAATTGGCAGAATAATAAAACCAAGATTTAATACTTGTAGCAGTTTCTCTAGAGCCTAAAAACTCCATTCCACCTGCTCTTAAAACTTGTGATACAAAATTAGTGCAATCTCCTCCATCTTTAATATAGTTATAATATTTACTATTTGATGAAGTAGCCCATTTTAGAGCATATTCTACCGCTAATTCCCTATTATAATTCTTATTACTTGCTTCAGCTGATTCAGACTTTACATATAAACTTATTTCAACTAAAGCAAAAACTATTATAAATACTATACTTATTTTTCTTTTAATTAAATTTTTCATTTTTATTTCTCCAGATTATTTTAAACTTTATTATATCTTTTGAAATAAAATTAATTTTATTACACAATAG
>NZ_ASRV01000094.1 GCF_000401215.1 Clostridium sartagoforme AAU1
CGCAATTTAAATCAATTTAACACAAAAGACCATCTACTATAGTTTTTCTAAAGTAGATGGTCTTTAATTTTTAATTATATATTTTTAACTTGTTTTTTGTTACCTTCTCACTATAAACTCAAACCAACTGTGACTTGTGCACTGCGTACTGTGAACTGTGCACTGTAAGCTGGATAAATTATTCTTTGCTACCTTTAAGCATTTCACCTATAGCTGCAATACTTCCAAGTGAAGATAATGTTTCATTTGGTAATATAAGCTTATTAGCTGGGTTATTAGCCATTTCTTTAAGAGCTTCAACTTGCTTTAAAGCTATAACTGTTTCATTAGTACCTGATTCTATAATTGCTTGGTTTACTTTTCTTATAGCTTCTGCTTCTGCTATAGCTATTTCTTCTATAGCCTTAGCTTTACCTTCAGCTTCAAGTAATTGAGATTCCTTTAAACCTTCAGCTCTTCTAATATTAGCTTCTTTTTCAGCTTCTGCTGCAAGTATCTTACCTCTTTTTTCTCCTTCTGCCTTTTCTATTTGAGATTGTCTTTGTCCTTCAGCTTCAAGAATCATAGCTCTCTTATTTCTTTCAGCTTTCATTTGTTTTTCCATAGCTTCTTGAATTTCTGTTGGAGGGATTATATTTTTAATTTCAACAGAAAGTATTTTTATACCATACGCATCTGTAACTTCATCTATAATACTTAAAAGATCTTGATTTATTTTATCTCTTCCTGATAATATTTCATCTAAACTCATGTTACCTAAGATATTTCTCATATTAGTTGTTGCTGAATATACTATACCTGATCTATAGTCTTCAATATTATAAACAGCATCTTTAGCATTTAATAACTTATAAAATATAACATTATCTACAGATATTTTAACATTGTCCTTTGTAATAACTGATTGTGGTGGCACATCTAAAATTTGTTGTTTTGTTGAAACCTTCTTTCTAACGAAATCTGCAAATGGAATTAAAAAGTGCCATCCTGGTTCTAAAGTTTTATGATATTGACCAAACCTTTCTACAACATATAAGTATCCTGTGTTTACAATTTTAATTGATGATAAGATTACTATTAATACAAAAAGTACTACTACTCCTGTAATTATTAATCCAATTAAATTTTCCATCTAAACTTCCTCCTCTTTTTTAATTATTAATTTAATACCGTCTATACCTGTGATTTTAAAACTTTCGTCTTTTTTTATTACTTCTCCTGAATTTAGTACAGTCCAATATATTCCGTCAACTTTTATTTTAGTTCTATCTACTATCTCCTCTTCTGCTTTCATAACTCTTCCTATATAAGTTTCTTCCATTAGAGGTGTACGTTTAACACCTTCTTTAAACTTTCGTTTAGCCCATGGATAACCTATCGAAATAGTTATTAAATTTACTACTAAGAAAAGTACTACTTGTATTCCAAATGATACTTCCAGTAAATCAGCTATCATTGCAACAAATGCACCTACAGCAAACCAAGCAAATAAGAAATTGCTTGTTGCTATGTCTATAGCAATTACTACAGCTGCAACTATAATCCAAAAAATTACCGCACTCATAATTTCCCCTCCTTTATTCTTTAATACCATTATAACATTTTTTAGTAAAAATTTGAATTCAATCAACTTATGAATTTATTATAACATTCTTCCTAACTTATTACAATATATCTTTTATCTTTTTAAAGGGTATATTATACCTTTTTATTTTGTTTTAATTCATATTTCTTCTATTATCATTGATTTTCTATTGTTTTCCTTTTATTATTTAACTATGTATATAAACTTGTTTATATATAAGTATTTTTATAACTATGAATTTTAAATATAAAAAGAGTTACAATAATTCATATACTATTATTTTAATTAGAATGGAGAGATTTTATGGATTTTATAAAAGTCGCAGCTGCATGTCCAGTTACTCGTGTAGCTGATATAGATTATAATTTAGAAAATATATTTACTTGTTTAGATGAAGCATACAAAAATAAAGCTAAGTCTATTGTTTTTCCTGAGCTATCTATTACATCCTATACTTGCAGTGATTTATTTATGCAATATAATTTGTTGGAAAAATCTGACCTTGCCATAGAAAAATTAATAAAAAAAAGTAAAGGCCTAGATATGTTAATTGCTATAGGAGCTCCTCTAAGTTTCAAAAATGTACTATTTAATTGTGCTTATATAATATTTAATGGAAAACTTCTTGGAATAGTTCCAAAATCATATATCCCAAACTATAGTGAATTTTATGAAAAACGTTGGTTTAGTGAAGGCCTTGGAATAATTGATGAAAAAGTAGATTTTTCTTTTCAAAAAGATGTTCCATTTGGAACTAATTTAATTTTCACTTCTGGAAGATATAGTTTTGGATTTGAAATTTGTGAAGATCTTTGGGTTACAGTTCCTCCAAGTTCATATCTATCACTTCTTGGTGCAAATATAATAGGAAATCTTTCTGCTTCTAATGAACTTGTAAGCAAAAAGGATTATAGAGAAGCTCTTATATCGAATCAAAGTGCTAGATGTATGTCTGCATATATTTACTCATCTGCCGGGGTTCATGAATCCACAACCGATCTTTTATTTAGCGGACATATACTAATTGCAGAAAACGGAACTATGCTTGAAGAAAATGAGCGATTCCAAAGAGCTAATGAGATTATTTATTCATATATAGACGTTTTTAGATTAAACAGTGAGCGATTAAAAAATATAAGTTATAGAGACGCTTCAAGAATAGTTCCTTTTGAAGCTGAAATAATAAAATTTGATTATAAAGATACTAAAATAATTAACTTTGATAGATTCGTTGATAAACATCCTTTTGTCCCTTCTAATGTTAAATTACGTGAAGAAAGATGTAAGGAAATATTTAATATTCAGGCTTCTGCTCTAGCAAAGAGAATGGAGCATACTAACTTAAAGAAAGCAGTTATTGGAATTTCTGGTGGTCTTGATTCAACTTTAGCTTTACTAGTTGTTGTTAAAACTTTTAAACTACTAGGCTTAGATAATAAAAATATAATTACAATTACAATGCCTGGCTTTGGTACTACTGATAGAACTTATAATAATGCTCTAACCTTATGTAAGGAATTAGGATGTGACTTAAGAGAAATTAACATAGTAAAAGCTGCTCTTCAGCACTTTGAAGATATTGGTCACGATAAAAATATTCATGATGTTACTTATGAAAATGTTCAAGCCAGAGAAAGAACTCAAATTCTTATGGACTTAGCTAATAAAGAGGGTGGCTTATTAATTGGAACAGGAGATCTTTCTGAATTAGCTCTTGGATGGTGTACATATAACGGTGATCATATGAGTATGTATTCAGTAAATCCATCTATTCCTAAAACTTTAGTTAGATACTTAGTTAGATATGTAGCTGAAAAGGAGTCTACTCCTCAAGTTTCAGATACACTTTTAGATATATTAGATACTCCAGTTAGTCCTGAACTTTTACCTAAGAATGATAAAGGCGAAATCACTCAAAAAACTGAGGATATAGTTGGACCTTATGAATTACATGATTTCTTCTTATATCATTTTATTAAAAATGGTTCTTCTAAAGAAAGGATACAATTCCTTGCAGAACAAGCATTTAAAGATGATTATAGTAAAGAAGAAATAGAAAAATGGCTTGATAAATTTATATATAGATTCTTTACTCAACAATTTAAAAGAAGCGCTCTTCCTGATGGCCCTAAGGTTGGAAGTATTTCATTAAGTCCACGTGGAGATTGGCGAATGCCTTCTGATGCTTCTTTTAACTCCTTTAAGTAAAATAAAGATACTGTATTTCAAGTAGCCAATATCATTTCACTGGGAGTTTTTATAATTCTATTTATTCAAAATACCTAAATTACTATAACTCGCATACGCTCAAACAATAGTAATTCTTAACGGTATTCTGAAACATAGAATTATAAAACTCCAGCAGTTCATGATAATACTACTTTCCATACATTATCTTTACTTTTATATAAAACTAGTTATATGGTACCTAACCCAGCAATAATAAACATTTCATCATTATATGCCATATCTTATAATTTAAAATTTATATTATGTTAGCTTATATGATATTAAGATTATTTTCTTTTACTATCCAAGATAATCCCAAATGCAACGCCTAAAGATAATCCTATTGCTAACTGGTCAAATATTATACCAAATGTAACCCCTAGTCCAGAACAAAGTGCGAAGTAGTAGCCATTATCTTTTTATCCTTTTTTCACTCATTTTATCCCCCCATTTACCTTAATAAAATTGGATTATTTATTAACTTATATGCTTATTATACATAATTTTGGAATTATATTCTCTCTAGGCTACTCCTTTTTCTTTTATTTCTATCAACTTCCATTCATTATCTATAACATCTAGTTTCATTTCATAGATATATGCCGATATTGGACCATGATACTTCATTCCACTTATTATTATTCCATTACTATTTTCATCCGGTCTCACACAGGTAAACATTAAAATATCTCCATTTATCGCTATTTGAGTCATTTCATCCGCTAACCCAATTTCTTTTAATTTAAAAATAGATGCATTTAATATTTTCTTGTTATACCTTTTAAAATGGTTTATCATCTTTTGTCTATCATCATAAGTAGTTTCCGAAAAATCGGCTGACTCCATATCTAAAATGATATAGTCTTTTGTATACCCATTTTTATAATGTATAATATCATAAGTGTACATAGCATCATAAGCTAAAATAAATGCATCTATTATTCTTGGATTATCTTGTTTTATTTTTACATTACTGACAATATCAAAAACCATAAGTATGCATAGAAAATTTTTAATAATATGATTACCTATCACTATAAATCACTACTTTCTAAGTTTTACTTATTTTTTATCAATACATCTCAAATTATTCTTTCACCATCTTTGCTTAATCTTATATTTATTTAATATTAATTTTCTTTATCTAGAAGCTAATGTAAATGTACTTTAAAAACTTGTATTAAAAAGTGTATCTGCAAATTTTATAAATAAACATACTCTGAATATTATTACTAGCATTAATGAATATAATAAAAAGGAACTGCATATTTTATCAGTACCTTTTTATTATATTTATGTATTTAATTAGTTTAATGTTTTTGACCTCTTATTTACGACTCTAATTAATGTTAAGATAGCTCCAATTAAGCAAATACACCCTATTCCGGCAAATACAAATCTCATTGCATAAATAAATATATCTGCTCTACCTTCTACATACCCAGAAACCTTATATCCAATTTTACTGCTCATTCTACTATATAAAATACTTGTTGAAAGTGCTATCCCAGTAGTTGTTCCTAAGTTTCTTACTAGTCCATTCACACTTCCTGCTATTCCAAGCTTGGTTTTATCAACTGTAGACATTATTAATGAATTATTTGGTGATTGGAATATACCACTTCCTAATGATACTAACCCAACAAATATTGCAACAATTATTAGTGATGTGTACTGATTAAAGATAGTTAACGAGAAAATACCAATAGTTAAAATACTTAACCCTATACATGATATCTTTTCACTTCCAAGTTTATCTGAAAGATGTCCACTTATTGGTGCAACTATTGCTAATATTATTGGAGAAACTGTCATCATAAGTCCTGCTGCACTTGGTGTCAGCTTCAATACATCTTGATAATAAAATGGTAAAATTATATTTATTGCTCCTATTGAAACAAATGATGTAAATCCACAAAATATACTTAGTGAAAATAATTTATTTTTAAATATATTTATATCTAACATAGGACCTACTATTTTTTGTTCTATCTTTATAAATATAAATAATAATACTAAAGAAAGTACAAAAGCTCCCATAATTATAGGATTTGTGTATCCTAAACTTTGCCCAAAATTTATAGATGTAAATAACATTATTATTGAAAGCATGAATAAAATAGTTCCTTTTATATCAAATGGAACTTTTTCATTAACCTTTTTAAAGCTTAATACCTTTAATACCCCTATATAAACTAAAATTCCTATAGGTATATTTATTAAAAAAATATATTCCCATGGTGCTACTGATACTATAAGCCCTCCTAAGGTTGGACCTACCATAGTTCCAAGAGCAACTGCCGTTCCTGTCATTCCAAGAGCTCTTCCTCTTTCTGTAGGAGGAAATGTTTCTGTAATTATTCCTTGATTAGTTGCCATTGCAGCTCCTGCACCTATTGCTTGAATTATTCTAGATAATATCAGCATTATAAGGCTGTTTGATAATCCACAAAGTAATGATCCTAAAGTAAATACTCCTATTCCAATTTTAAAGACTTTACTTTTACCAATTATATCTCCAAGTCTTCCAAATAATAAAATAGTTGCACATATAGTTATTAGATAGCTTGTAACTACCCACTCTATTCCTGCCATTGTTGTTCCAAGTTCTCTTGACATTGTTGGTAAAGCTACATTTACTATACTGCTGTCAAGAGTTGTCATAAAAGTCATAGGTAATACTGTAAGTAATATTGCCCACTCTTTTTTCATCTTCATATCGTTCATCTCCTAGTCTATCTATTGTATTCAATCATTATATCATACTATTATTTTTTGAAAATGAAAATCTATTAAAAAAAACATAAACTTAAATTTAGGCTAAAATTTTCAATTATCTTCAAAATCTTTATATTTTCGTAAAAATCCTAATTTTATATTATTTTTTATAATAAACCTTGAAATCCTCTTCTTTCTTTAAAATTTCTTGAGCTTCTATATAAGGTTTCATTATTACATCTTTACTTTCTTTTAAATAAAATTTGGCATATCCGCTTTCACCATATTTTTCTACCAAATGTGAATATACTCTTTTATATGTTTCCTCTTCATTCAAATCATTATAATTCTTTTTTGAAAAATTATAGCATCTTTCTATCATATCATATATATCTGTTGTCCTATCTGCATCGGAAACTATGTATCCATATAGGCTTCTTGGTTCATGAGTATTAGAAGCCCTATGATCCTCACATGCTTCACCCATTAAAATAAGTTCTTCTTTTGTAAACCAATTTTCTAGATTAGTATCATTTATAAGCATATCTCTTGAATGTATTTGATGAGTTTTCCTATCTATGCTCATTCCTAAATCATGATATATTGCAATAGTTAACACAATACTTTTATTTACTGGGAAATATTTTGACAATTTAATTGATGAATCTATTACAGTTGCTATATGTTTTATTCCATGTCCCTTATCAAAAGCTTTGTATTTTTCCAAAACATCTTCCATTAAATATTTTAATAAAGGTTTATCTATTTCTTTATCAATTATATTATAAGTTTCTTTGCTTACTATTTTATTTATTTTATCTAGATTCTTCATATATTACTCCTTTTTAAAAATTATTTTAATTTATCTCTTATAGAATAAATACTCAAAAATATTATAGTTAATAATTTGTATCTATACAAGTAAAGTTCTATAATAATTATATATTGCTATTTTTAGGGATTAATGGGAGGGAAATATAATGAAAATATCAATTTTATATTTTAGTAAAACTGGACACACAAAAGAAATGGCTAATGTAATAGCTGATGGAATTAGAAAAGTTCCTAATATTGAAGTTGGTGTCTTTGCTTTAGATAGTATAGATGATAACTTTTTACTAGATAGTAAAGCTGTAATATTTGGTACACCCACTTATTATGCAAATACTTGTTGGCAAATAAAAAAATGGTTTGATGAGTCTAATAAGTATAACCTTGAAGGTAAAATTGGGGCTGTCTTTTCTACAGCACATTATGCTCAAGGAGGTGCTGACACTGCAATTCTTACAATAATTAATCATTTAATGGTAAAAGGAATGTTAGTTTATTCTGGAGGCTCTGCTCTTGGAAAACCATTTATTCATTTAGGAGCTGTTGCTATAGACGAAAACTTTGAAGAAAGTAAATCTATGTTTTCAATATTTGGAGAACGTATTGCTTTAAAAGCTAAGGAGTTATTTAACTAGTAAAAATTCAAATAAATTTTTTATAACATATATTAATTTATATATTTTAAAAATTAATATATATAACTATAATAAATAAAGCTGCCGCAAAGTAAATAATTCTTAATTGATTTATTTATGCGACAGCCTTTACCTTGAGGTTTTATAAAACATTTTATTTTATGCTTTTCTTTTAATTAAATAATAAGTAATCATACTCATTATAATAGATATTGTACCAATTATAATTATAGTATGTTCAAAATAAACTCCATACATAGGCCCAAGAAATATTATAACAAATGGTATTAATATTTTAGCATACATAGCTGCATTCACTACAACTACTGTTATAACTACTAATAATAAATTAGATATCCAAAATCCTAAAAATATTTTTAATAGTTTTTTACTTCTTAACATACTTCCTAGAAAAATAATCAAGCTCCAGATTAGTAAATAAGATATTGTTACTATTACATTTTTACTAATTATTGGGCTTCCCATAAGAAATTCATTAAAATTTAAACATAAACAAATAATTATATTTAATATTCCTATTATGAGTATTGCTACTTTTTTGACCTTCAGTTCTAACTTTTCTTTAATATTATCTTCCAAAATAACTCCTTCTAAAGATTTTTATCTTTCCTTATTAATTTTTTCTATATTAATATGTTACATTTAAAAACTTACAAAAGTACTTTTCTATTACTTAAATTTTTCTA
>NZ_ASRV01000095.1 GCF_000401215.1 Clostridium sartagoforme AAU1
CTTAAATTTTTCTAACAAAATCATTAATATAAAATTTTTATACTTTATAGAAATCTAGTATTGTTATAATATAAATAATGATTCTAATTTTATAAATAATATTTATTAAAACACAATAATCAATTACATATAAAGGAGGATTTTTTATGAAATGTATTTCTATTTCTGGAAAATCAGGACACGGAAAAGATACTTTAGCCTTAAGATTGAAAGAGTTATTAGAGAAAGAAGGTAAAAAGGTATTTATTATTCATTATGCTGATTATTTAAAAATGGTTGCATCACAAGTCTATAATTGGGATGGCTCTAAAACTGGTAATGGAAGAAGCTTACTTCAAAGCCTGGGTGATAAGATGAGAGCTGTAGATGAAATGTTTTTAATAAATGAATTGCTTAAAATATTATATTTAGTTAAAGATGATTTTGACGTAGCTCTAATTCCTGATGCTAGATTCCCTAAAGAAATAGATTGTTTAAAATCTATTGGTGAAACTGTATCAATTCATATTACAAGAGTAAATTATAAAAACAACTTAACCGACACCCAAAATATACATAAAACTGAAATATCCCTTGATGATTATAAGTATGATTATAATCTATATTCTTATGAAAATGAAAATATTTCTGATATTCCCTTAATAATAAATGATATATTGTCTTAAAGTTTTCTTGTAAAATATTTTGATTTTTTATCATTTTAATAAATAAGAAAATAGAGCAAACTAAACAATTTGCTCTATTTTCTTATACTAAATGTTATTATGCAATTTCTTCAATATCTCTAACTTCTCTAAGCTTTTGTTCTACTAATTCTATAAGCTTTTCTTTATCTTCTTCGTTATTAACTACATCCATCTTATCCATATCTATTATTAAAACTTCTGATGCATTATAACAATTTTCTACCCATGCATCATAATCTTTCCATAGAAAATGATAATATTCTTTTAAGCTTTCATCAATTTCAAAATCTCTTCCTCTTAATGCTATTCTATTTAAAACAGTCTCGAAGGAGCCTTTTAAATATACCATTACATCTGGAGCTTTCTTAGGAAGTTCTTCTAGCTCTTCTAACATGTTATGTAAAAGATCCTCATATATCTTCATTTCTAAATCATTAATTCTATCAAGCTCCATATTCTTCTTAGCAAAATACCAATCTTCATAAATTGATCTATCTAAAACATTATTATTATGTACTAACGCTTCCTTTATACTTTTAAATCTTGTATTTAAGAAATAAAGTTGTAGTAAAAAAGGATATCTCTTTTTTTGTATTTCTTCTTCACTTTCACTATAAAACAAAGGTAATATTGGATTATCATCTACACTTTCATAAAATACATCTGATTTAAAATGATCTCCCAAAATTTCTGCAACAGAACTTTTTCCAAGTCCAATCATCCCGCCAACAACTATCAACATGCTTCACCTATCCTTTACTTTTTGTCTTTCTCTATATTACATAATTAAAAATTTACTTTCAAGTCTTGACTTTCATTTTTATACCATATATAGTATTTATTCTTAAGGCTAAACACCGTATATAGTAGTTTTATGATTCTTAAAATCTATATATTCATATTTATTTGAATTATCAATAAGTTTTAATTCAATATGTAAGTCCTATCAAAATCACGCTAATGGTTCATTGGTGGACTATATTCAAGGAAGAAAATTACAAAAAGCTATCCAAAGAGGAAACTTTTATAACTGGTCTAAAGAATAAAAAAAAGCTGCTCTTAAAAAGCAGCAAAAATAATAATCAAAAACATTAATAAATATATTTATCACAATATGATAAATATAGGCATATGAATTTTAATAAAACAAAAAGTAATGCACTAATTTATATTTTAATCCATCTATCAATATAAGATTTGTCCAAAAAAATATCTCTAGATAGATAATCTCTAAGTACTATTCTAAGATACTCTACATTATATCTTACATTTATATTATTAGCCAAAGTTTTGTAGCCAGTACCTCTTTGTAAATAGTCTGAAGTAGCAACTCTATAATATTTTTCTTCATCAAGTTCCTTACCATTTACAATTATTCTATTGATTTGATTGCCATCATGTTCAATTATAGCTCCTGAAATATGAAGTCTTCCTAAAAATCTTCCTCTAAACCCGGATCCTGCGCCGTCTTTGTAACAAATCTCTGGATCTAAAGATTGCTCTAAAGCCTCTCGTATATATTTACCTTGTATCTCCATATAAGTTGGGTTTAATGGTGATGGACATATTTCAATTAATTTCTTAAAAGATACCTCTCCTTTTCTTATACCACTATTCATAACCCCACTATTAATTAAACCAATCTCACAATTTAATACATCCCTAATAGCATCTGCTAATAAATTAGTTATAGGATTCTCCTCTACTACATCATGCCACATATCTCTATCTATATTATAAAGAGATACTCCAAGATTATCATTTGCAATTTTTCTATTTTTCTCAATAATCTTTAGAATATTTTCATCCATCTCTACATTCTTTATATTAATATTTACTCCATTGATATTAGTTATATTTCCATCATACTCAAATTCTAAAACTCCTAAATTCTCCCCATAACAACCTGACATATGAATAACAGTACTTTTAACTATCTCTGGCTCTGACATAAGGTCATGACTATGACCATCAATTATAATATCTATTCCTTCCATAGTATTAGCTATATCAGTATCTTCAATAAGTCCTAAATGTGAAAGCAAAATACATACATCATATTTTCCTTCATTATCACTTAACTCTTTTTGAATTTGCTCTTTATAATCAAGAGTATCCATACCCAAAAGATGAAAAAATGTTTTAAAATTAGGTGATGTTCCAATTATTAAAAATCTCACTCCAGATTTATTAATTATTATACTTCTTTTAACCCCTTTTATACTACTTCCATCTAAATGAACCAAGTTACAAGATAAGAATGGCAGTTCCTTATTATTTACCATAGAATTTAGAATCTCTAACCCTTCAAACCCCTCATTGTTCCCAATTGCAATAGCTTCATAACCTGCCTCTAAAAGCAAATCTGCTCCAGCTTTTCCTCCTGTACCTTGAAGCATTACATCTTTAAAATCATGATAATCTCCTGCATCCAAAATCAAAGTATTTTCATCTTTTAACTCTTTTATCTTAGTAGTAATCCTAGCAAAATTTTCAAACCTGCTGTGAACATCATTAGTATGTAATATTTTAAATCTCATAACCCTTTATCCCTTTCAATATATTAACTTTATTACTAACATTGATATAACTCCAACTACCACAGTTCCTAAAAGACTTTTAGTTAAAATTGATACTAAAAATGTTGGTAATGCTGATATTAACTTTTCATTAATTTTTGTACTAATTTCTTATTAAAAAAATTCTATATTAATTATAATTTTATAACAATTCTTTTCTTAACTCTTCTCCTGATTTTGGAGATAAATAACTAAATGGGATATCTAGCACTGTACGTGCTCCTGTTTGACCTTCTTTATGTAATCTATATACAGCTCTTGCATAAGATAATATCACACAAGAAGTAAACTCTGGATTACTATCAAGCTTTAAACTAAACTCCATTCTCTGCTTTGTACCATCTCCTGTAACCCCTGTACGAATAACAAATCCCCCATGAGGCATACCCTTGTGATTTTTATTTAGTTCTTCTTCAGTTATAAAATTTACTGTTGTATTATAATCTGAAAAATAATTAGGCATATTTATAATTTCATGTTTAATATAATCTAAATCCGCATCATCTTCTGGTACAACATAGCAAATTCTCTCGTGTTTTTCTCTAGCTGAAAAATCTGTATTCTTTCCTGTACGAATCATTTCAATAGCGCTTTCAATCGGTACAGTATATTGAACTCCATCCTTAACACCTTCAACTCTTCTAATAGCATCTGAATGTCCTTGACTTACACCCTTGCCCCAAAAAGTATAATCTTTTCCATTTTTAAGTACTACCTGACCTAGAAGACGATTTAAAGAAAATAGACCTGGATCCCAACCAACTGATATAAGTGAAATAGTACCAGCATTTTTAGTTACATCATCTAATACATTAAAGTATTCCGGAATCTTTGCATGAGTATCAAAACTATCTATTGTATTAAACATTTTTGCTATCTCAGGTGTTTGTCTTGGTAAATCAGTAGCAGATCCCCCACAAAGAATCATAATATCTATTTTCCCTTTATAACTTTCAATCTCTGAAATATGTACTACCTTTGAAGTAGTTAATAATTTTTTTGGATTTCTTCTTGTAAAAATAGCCTCTAATTGAATATCTGGATTTTGTTCTAAAGCTAATTCTACACCTTTACCAATATTTCCATAACCTACAATACCTATTCTAATCTTATTGCTCATATACTTCCTCGGCTCTAAAGCCAAGTTCCCCCTTTTCATAGATTTTAAATTTATCTTTATAATAATATTACCATATCAATTAATTTTTTCCATATAATATTCTTTGTATTTAATAATTTATTGATATCTTTGAAATAAATTTCTTCTAATATCTTAACTTCTCCTCATATAAATAAAAATCCACCAGCTTAGCTGGTGGTTTTGCATTTTCGGGCCTAGCCCTTTATTACTAGCATCGCCTAAAGGCGTACCCTCGGTCTGGCACACGCATTCCTTCTATTTGCTACCCGTAAACGGGTCTAAATATTCCATTGTAAGCTGCTCTGATACTTTATCTTCCTGCAATTGATTAGCTATATACTCTTTTATTTTTTTAGTATTTTTCCCTACTGTATCAACATAATATCCCCTACACCAAAATTCTCTATTTCTATATTTATATTTCATATTCCCCCATTTTTCAAATATCATCAAACTACTTTTTCCTTTAAGATATCCCATAAAACTTGATACGCTCATTTTAGGTGGTATTTCTACTAACATATGAATATGATCTACACAAACTTCAGCTTCTATTATATTTACGCCTTTCCATTCACATAATTTTCTAAGTATTGCTCCTACCTCTAATCTTTTTTCTTCATAAAATACTTTCCTTCTATATTTCGGCGCAAATACAATATGGTATTTGCAGTTCCACTTTGTATGTGATAAACTATGTACATCATTCATTTCGAATGTCCTCCTTCTGATATTAAAGTGCAGTTGCCAGACCGCATTTTTATTATATCAGAAGGAGTTTTTTTGTCATACTCATAGCTATAAGCTATACGGAACCCCACGTCTAACGCGGGGTTTTCTAAATACAATAAAATTGTCAAGCTAAGTGTACCACTTGGCTTGACAATTAATAATATTTACTTATTATCACTTAAATATTTGGCTTTCTTATTATAATATTTATTTATCTTGCTTTATTTTTTAAGTCGTTTTTTCTTCTATATATTTTATATTTCCTTCTATAGTATCTCCACTTAAAGGTTTTGAATTGACATGAGATATTACTTCTCCTCTTTTATTAAAAAATTCATCTTCTACAGTGATACCAATAGCTCTTCCTGCTTTCTCTATTGATTTCTTATCACTTTCTATAAAATACTCAATAGACTTCACTTTAGTTTTTTTATTACTTGGAGATATAATAATTTCATCACCTTCTGATATTTTACCTGATTCTATTCTTCCAACTATTATTCTTCTATCATCAAATTTATAAACATCTTGTATTGGCAATCTAAGGTCTTTTTCTTCTAATCCCTTTTCCTTATAAAATAAATCTAATGCTTCTAAAACAGTTTCTCCATTATACCAATTCATCTTATCAGATTTTTTAGATAGATTTTCCCCATAATATGCTGAAATAGGAATATATTTTTTAGGATACACCCCTAAATTTTCTAAGAATGCATTCATTTCTGATTTTATATTATTAAATTTCTTTTCATCATAATTAATTAAGTCCATTTTATTAACTATAACATAAACTTGCTGAATACCTAGTAATGATAGTATATATCCATGCCTTTTCGACTGTTCTTGTATTCCTTCATTACTATCAATTATTAAAAGTGCTGCTTCTGCACTTGCAGCTCCAGAAATCATATTTTTCAAGAACTCCTTATGTCCTGGCGCATCTATTATAACATAATATCTTTTCTCACTTTTAGTATCATACAATGCTATAAAATTTATAATCAATAACAACAGCATCTTTTTATTTACATAAGCTCTAATATTTCTTTTTTTATAGCTACAAATTTATCACTAGTAACTATATCTTCATTTCTTTCCTTAGGTAAATTAACTTCTATTTCACCTTTTATAATTGCTGGCTTTTCTGATATTACATATATCCTATTTGAAAGTAGAATTGCTTCTTCTATATCGTGAGTTATGAATAATATAGTTGAATTCATCTTTTTAGTTAAATCTAAAAGCCATTTTTGCATCTTTCTTCTTGTCATGGAATCCAGTGCCCCAAAGGGTTCATCCAAAAGCATTATATCATTAGATGTTAAATATGTTTTTAAAAAGTTTGCTCTTTGCTTCATACCACCAGATAATTGCGATGGATATTTATATTCAAATCCACTAAGACCAAATTCATCTATATGTTTTTTTACTTTTTCTCTTGAATTTTTCTTACTATCGCCTTTAAATATAAGTGGAATACCTATATTATCTATAACCTTTTTCCAGGGTACCATCATATCCTTTTGATACATATAGCTTAGGTCTCCACTAACTTCTACTTCACCATTATCACTACTTATAAGGCTAGTTAAAATATTAAATATTGTACTTTTCCCACTACCTGATGGCCCTAGAATAGAAACAAGCTCTCCTTCTTTAACTTCTATATTGATATCTCTTAATATCTCCATTTCATCAAAAGACTTAGATACATTTTTTAATACAATCTTATTTTGATAAGAACTCATTTGTATAAGCCTCGCTTGCTTTCATTTCCTTATTAATTAATTTATTATTATATAAGAATTTTGTATAGTTATCCCATACGCTATCTTTCATTTCTCCCCATACTTTAGTATCTTCCATATATTTATCTACAAGATACTTTTGGCTTTCTATTGCAAGTTCTTCACTGATTTCAGGAACTTTACTTACTAATAGTTTTGCACTTTCTTCTGGATTTGCTATAGCTTCTTCATATCCCTTAGTAGTTGCTTCCATAAACTTCTTAGCTAAATCCTTCTTATTATTAATAGTATCTTCTGTTGCTGCAATAATTGGAGTGTAATAGTCTAAAGCTGGATCTAAATCTTTAACTGCTATATAGTTTATGTCAAATCCTCTTAACTTTGCTTCAATATTAGTCCATGCCTCAAATGTCCATTCGAAGTCTAAGTTATTCTTAGTTGCTATAAAGAAATCTTCTGTTCCTGCATCTACCATTTTTAACTTACTAAAATCTGCTCCATTTTTCTCCATAACAGTCTTTAATATAGCTTCTTCTGATGGGCTTCCCCATCCACCATAAACTTTATTTTCAAAGTCTTTAACGCTTTCTATTCCTTTTTCCTTTGGAGATGCAAAACCTGATGTATTATGTTGAATTATTGCTGCTATAGCTTTAACTGGAAGCGGACTGTCTGATGTTCTAGCATATGTTAAATCTTCTTGATAACTTACTGCAAAGTCTCCTTTTCCAGCTGCTAAAAGTTGAAGTGATGACCCTTCTGATGGTTGTATTATTTCAACATCTAGTCCAAGCTCTTTATAATAGCCTTTTTCCTGTGCAATATATAATCCAGTATGGTTAGTATTTGGTGTCCAATCTAAAATTACAGTTACCTTTTGCAAATCTTCTGAAGTTTTTGCTTCATCTTTTTTACTACATCCAGCAAATAGTGTAAGTGCTGTTACTGATGCTAATACTACTGATATAATTTTCTTTTTTAACATTACTATTTCACCTCTAAATTTATTGTTTTTTATTTTATTTTTTCATACTTAGTTTTTTATCATTCCATGGAGTAAATACCTTTTCCATAAAGGAAACCAAAAGAAATATCCCCATACTTATAGCTACTATAATCACTATTGATGCAAACATCTTATCTAGTGCATATGCGCTTCTTGCTCTTGTCATATATACACCAAGTCCCTTATCTCCCCCAAGCCATTCTCCAATTACAGCTCCCATAATGCTATATGTAGCTGCAATTCTCATACCTGAAAAGAAATTTATCATTCCATAAGGTAATTTTAAATGTAAGAACACATTAAGTTTAGATGCTCCCATTAATTTAAAATGATTTATTAAATCCTTATCTACACCTTCAAGCCCATCAACTATACTAATTACTATAGGGAAAAAGCATACTATAACTACAACAATTATTTTAGGCAATGCACCAAAACCAAACCAAATTATAAATAATGGTGCAAGAGCAACTGTTGGTATAGTTTGAGAAATAACAAGAACTGGATATAAGGCTCTTTTTATTAATGGAACCATATCCATAATCACTGCCAATATAATAGATAATACTATTGCAATTAAAAACCCTACCATTCCTTCATATAAAGTTGCTGAAATATGTGGGATCATTGTTCTAAAGTCTTTAATTAATACTTTTATAACATCTGTGGGAGCGGGTAATATATACTTTTCTATCCCTCCAACACTTACTATAAACTCCCATATAATTAATAAAATTAAAATAAAAACTATAGGTGCTATTTTATTCCCTATACTTCTTAATTTTTTCATCCATCGTCACGCCTTCTTTTTTATAATCTATTTTAACCATAGATACTACTCTTGATGCACCTTCTTCTGTACAAATTTCTTGAGCTTTCTTTACTATTTCTAGTAATTCTTCAAGTTCGCCCTCCATTGTTGTTTCCATAGCACCTACTTCATATTTAACACCTTTAGATGCTATATATTCTATAACCTTGTCCACAACCGGATAAATTCTATCCTCATTTACTGTTGGTATAACCTGAAGACTTACATTGCAAAGTGACATAGTCCTCTCCTCCTTTAAATATATTTAAAAGTAAACAAATCAAATATTAGATTTTGTACATAGAGTAAAAAAATACAGTATTTCTGACTAGAAATACTGTATTATAGTTCAATTTGTATATTCATTAATTAATAACAAATAATCTCCCTACGTTGGCATTATCCAAATCAGGTTTATGGGTCAAAATAGTATCAATTTTATCTCAGGCAGTTCACTGCCCCCCCAGATTTATATTTACTTTTTATAATTCCATTTTATTCATCTTTAATATAAATGTCAAGTTAATCAATAATGTCTATCAAGTAGAGAATCCTATTAAATAATATTTTTAGATGCTTACTTCCTTTTATTTATATTCTAGTCTTCACTTTTATTTGCCCCATATAGCACAATTAAAAGCCCTAAGATTCCCACTATAATTTTTATTATTGACATTGATATTAATATAGAAAATAATATTACGGCTATACCAATAATCATAATTTTTAAAGATGAGGATTGATTTTGAATAACTTTATATACATACATACCTAATAAAATTAAAACTGCTATCATAAATAGCATTGGTATTCCCAAAAACATAAGACCTTTCATTTAACATTTCTCCCCTTATTCTAAACTCTTTTAATTAATGATTTTAAGATAATTCTCCTCTATACTTCTTAATAGATCATCAAGCTCTATCTTCTTATAATCTGAAACCTTTTTAGCTACATCTATTATTGCACTTGGATAACCATATTCTCCATTTACCCATTCTAACGCTGTTGGTCCGTCAGTTTCTATAAGTAATTTACTTAGTGGTATCTTATCTAAAACTTCATTCGCTTTATCACAATAACCTATATCTACACTTACTGTAAAATAACAACCAAGTTTAATATATTTCTCTAAAGTACTTATTTCTCCACTATACCAATGTATAATAGCTTTATTATAATTATTACGCTTAAGCGCATTATAAATTTCTTCTTCGGCTCCTTTTGTGTGGATACTTACATACTTATTCCTTTTAATGCTTTCTTCCAATATAAAATTAAAAATTCTTCTTTGTGCTTCATAGGTACTTATATCCTCTACCCAAACATAATCTAAACCTATTTCACCTATAATTTCACTTTCTTCTATATATGATATAAGATTTTCTAGACTTCCTTTATATTCTGCTGCTTTCCAGGGATGAATACCAAAGCAGGGCTTAATAAATTTACTTTGTTTACTATATCCCTTATTTTTTATATAGCTTTCTATATCCATACTATTTGCTAATGTTAATATTTCATTTTCATTTATATCTTCAATTGCTTTTTCTATATTTTCTTTAAAGAAATCTAAATGTGTGTGTGCATCTATATGCATGTGACCTCCTTTACATATATAGTAAAATTTTAAGATATGTTTTAATACTATATAGATATTTTTATTTATATGCCTTTAATGTAACTGATATAATTTCAGGTCTATTAAATACCCTTACTGGGAAAACACTATTTCCAAGCCCCCTACTTACAAACATTGTAGTTTTATCACTACTATAGCTACCACTAGTGTACTTAGGTAAAAATCCTTGATTAGGTGCAATAACTCCCCCTATAAATGGAATTCTAATTTGTCCACCATGAGCATGTCCTGAAAAAATCATATTTATATTATATTCACAATATAAATCAAATAACTCTGGCCTATGTGAAAGTAAAATCTTAAAACCTTCAATATCTGACCAACTATTTAAATATTTTTCTAATTTACTTGTATCAGTCCCATCTATATAACTTGATGTAATGAAAGCTGGATCCGATAATCCTAAAAAATTAATAAAGCTCCTTCCCTTCTTAATTTCTAACATTTCATCATCAATAATATGAACACCAGATTCAGTTAATCCTTCTTTTATTTCAGCATATTTTCCTGACCATGCTTCATGATTTCCTGAAACATAGTAAGTTGGAGCAATTTTTACAGCTCCCTTAATAAAGTACATTGCTTTATCCAAATTATATCTACGCCTATCTATTAAATCACCTGTAATTATAATTATATCTGGTGATAGTTTTTCTATTTTTTCTAATAATTTTGACTGCTCTTTTCCAAACATTTTATTGTGTAAATCAGAAATTTGAACAATTTTAAAATCATTAAACTCAAAAGGAATTTCATTACTTTCATAATTATAATTAGAAATAATAATATCATTGTTTTGCCATATAAAAAATATAAATAATTCTATAAAAGATAAAACTATAATTATTAATACCTTCATCTTCTTATACCTCTTCCACATATAAATACCTCATAACACGCTTTACACTAAGTAATCCATATAATTATTATACACTACTATTATATACCTTAAGTAGTTTGAAATTTCATTATTTGAGTCAAGAAACTCTATTTCATTATTTTTTATACCTTATGGTATATAATATTATAAATTTGGTATATAATAGATTGCAATATAGCTAATTAATTTTATGAAAGGTAGGAAAATTTAATGAAAAATATTAATATTGGTAATGGTGCTATAAGTGCATCAGAAATAGCTTTAGGTTGTATGAGAATAGCCGATATGTCTAATGCAGATGCATCAAAATTAATTAATACAGCTTTAGAAGAAGGAATTAATTTCTTTGATCATGCAGATATTTATGGTGGTGGAAAATCAGAAGAGGTTTTTGCAAAGGCTATAAATATGAATCCAAGTATAAGGGAAAAAATTATTGTTCAAAGTAAATGTGGAATAAGGAAAGGTTTTTTTGACTTTTCTAAAGAACATATTATAAATTCAGTAGACAGCAGTTTAAAAAGATTAAAAACTGATTATCTTGATACTTTATTATTACATCGTCCTGATACTCTTATGGAACCAGAAGAAGTTTCAGAAGCCTTCCAAATTTTACATGATAATGGAAAGGTTAGGCACTTTGGTGTAAGCAATCAAAATCCAATGCAAATTGAGCTTTTAAATAAGTATTTAAACAACAAAATTATAATTAATCAATTACAATTCAGTATAATGAATACTGGTATGATTGATTCAGGATTAAACGTTAATATGCAAATAGACCCATCTATAGACAGGGATGGAAGTATATTAGAATATTGCCGTTTAAAAGATATTACTATACAGGCGTGGTCACCTTTCCAATATGGATACTTTGAAGGTGCTTTTTTAGATAATGAAAAGTTCCCTAAACTAAATGCAAAAATAAATGAAATTGCAGAATCTAAAAATGTAACAAATTCAGCAATAGCTGTAGCATGGATATTAAGACATCCAGCTAGAATCCAAACAATAGTTGGTACAACTAATGCGAGCCGTCTTAAAGATATTTCTAAAGCATCAAATATAAGTCTTACAAGAGAAGAATGGTATGAAATTTATAGAGCAGCAGGAAACCAATTGCCATAACTCTTTTAAAATAAGAATATTCTCCACTAATAATTGAATTAGTGGAGAATATTTTTTAGTTATTAGTAGAATCTCTCTTTAAATTAACTAATTTGTTAACTTTCCCATAAAGCAAATAGTTTCACATTAACTCTAGACAAAGATTACTTTTTATTAATTTAACTGAAATAATCCTTGTATTTCTTCTTTACTTAAACTGCTTAAGAAGCTTCCTTCCTTAAAATCACCTTCAATAACTTGATTAATTAATTCTTTTTTTGTTTCCTGCATAGTTATAACTTTTTCTTCTACAGTACCTTGTGATATTAATTTTATTACTTCTACTACATTTTTTTGCCCTATTCTATGTGCTCTATCTGTTGCTTGTTCTTCTATTGCAGGGTTCCACCATGGGTCAAAATGTATTACTACATTTGCACTTGTTAAGTTTAATCCTGTTCCCCCTGCTTTTAATGATATTAAAAACACATTTTTTCCTTATCATTATTAAAACTATCTACAAGGTCTATTCTGCTTGATGCCTTTGTTCCACCATCTAAATAATAATACCCTATATTATTTTTATCTAATGCTTCTTTAATATTATACCAAAATATATTGACTTAAAACTTATTTTCTAATTCACGAAATAAAGCACCTCTAAAATATTTAGAAGTGCTTTTTCTTTTAAAACTTATTCATATGCTATACAGCCTCAATTACCCTCAGGTAAAAGTTATGTTATTTGTTTCTTCTGTTAATTTCTTCAACTATTTTACTAATCAAATCTGAAGCCTCGAATCCACCTCTTGCACTAATCATATTAATTGTAGCGATTCCTGCCATTGTTTTAAATACAGGGGAATTTAGTTTTTCAAACTTTGGACTTAAAGATATTAAAAAGTCTTTTATATAAGGATATTGCTTTAAAAGAGCTCCTATATTTGTGTTTTCAGTAATATTATACTTATTTACTTCTGTTACATTAACTTCTTTTAATTCAACTTCTTTATCTTCTTTCTTATTTTCCCAAGATAATAATCTTTGGCTTCCAGTAAGACTTCTAATGTGAGTTGCATCTTGCATCATTTCAAGTATTCCCTTGAAATTACCTTCTTCATCTCTCACTGCAGTATAAATAATATAGACAAACTTTTCCCCCATATCAATCCAAAATTCTGCTTCATCTTGTTCACCATTCCTAAAAGCATTAATTATTTTTTCAACTGTATCTACACTTTCACGTGGATGGCAATTTTGTACCTTTCTACCTATAGCCCCTGCACTTCTTGGGAAAACCCTATGCTTTGTATCGCTATAAAATTTAAATATTTCATTTTCATCAACATAAGAAAGGTCAACTGCAAGATGTTTAAAAATAAGATTTATTTGTTTAAGAGTAAGAAGTCCTTGGCTAACATTTAAAACTTCATCTTCTTCAGTACTTTTTGAAGTTATTCCGTACTTTTGAAGTACACCTGCAAGATCTTTTAAAAGCTCTGTATTCATTCCCAAATCCTTTGGAGTAATGTTATCTTTTGCATTTTCTCCCTTATATGCTGGAGGATTATTTATTAAGCAATATCCGATTTCGTCATCGCTTATTCTCATTTCAATAAAATCTTCATCAGTTAAAAGTTCCATGGAAGTTGGTAATAAAATCTCAACTTCCTTTACCATCATGTCTTCAACCATTTCTATTACCTCAGATTGAAGTGAAAGGAATTCTGAATCTTTATCTTCATTTAAAAGAGTTTTTGAGTTTCTTATTATATCTCTAATATTATTATCTAAAGTCCACATTACCTTTGAAGGCTTATCAAAGCCCTTTCTTTCAAGAGCTGAAAATAACTGGTTTTGTTTTCTGCTAAAATGAATACTTATTTGACTTAATTTATCATAAGCTTCAAGCCATTGATTTTTTATAAATTTTTTATTTAATAATTCCTTCATAAAAGAAAGAACTCTTCTTATTTCTTCTGTTTCATCTATATAAGTTCTAATTGGGTGCCCTTTTGAAAGATTAAGCTTTGTAGAAGTAAGTACATCCTTAAAAATCTCAAGAATTTCTTCCATTTTCTCTGCTAATGTATCATCTGAAATTCCGTAACTTTGAAGATGTTGTTCAGCTAAAGCAAATTCTTCTGCTGTAACACTTTCAAAGGAAGAATTCATTCTATTTTTCGCTTCTTTTAGTGAAATTTTCCCATTTAAATAGTCAAGTTTTATATCAAGCATCTTCTTAATTCTTTCATTATCAAGGCTTAAATGCTTATTCATTTCTATATCTGAAATTTTTTCAAAAGGGAAGAAGTAGGCGTGGTACTCAGTATCGCTTATCTTTTCCACATACTTATCGAACCCCTTGCTTTCCATCATTTTATAAAGAGGAAATGGCTCAAAATCCTTAATTACATGTATTCCTTGGTTTAGCTCTATTGTTTTTAAAGTTTTTGTTACACAATCTCTAAAACTTTCATGTTCTCCTCTGCCGTCTATAGTTATATAAGTAATATCTTTTTTCATAATTAGTGCCCCTTTCAAATAATTGAAATTCATTATCATTATCGTACCATAAAATAATAACAAAGGGCGTAACATATGATACAAATAAATTAAAAAGACTTTGATATTAGCAAGCCATTACCTGCTAATAATACAAAGTCTTTTTATATTATTTTAAATTTTCTCCATTACTCTTTATAACTTCTTTGTACCAATAGAAGCTTTTCTTTTTATATCGTTCTAAGCTACCCGTTCCATCATCATTACGATCAACATAAATAAATCCATATCTTTTCTTTAGTTCAGCTGTTGAAGCACTTACTAAATCTATACATCCCCAACTAGTATAACCCATAACTTCTACTCCATCTTCAATAGCTTTACCTAGCTCTACAAGATGGTCATTTAAATATTCAATTCTATAATCATCAAGAACTATCTTTTCACCATTAACTTCTACAAGTTTATCCATTGCCCCTAATCCATTTTCCACTACAAATAGTGGCTTTTGGTATCTATCATAAAAGTAATTACAAATATATCTTAATCCTTGTGGATCTATTTGCCATCCCCATTCTGATTCTTTTAAATATGGATTTTTAACTCCTGAAGTTAGATTTCCTCTTCCTTTTTCGTATTTATTTATATCTTTAGCAGTACATTTACTCATATAATAACTAAAGGAAATAAAATCCACAGTATTTCTTAAGATTTCTTCATCTCCATCTTCCATCTTTATACTTATTCCAAGATCTTTAAATAGCTTTTTAGTATATGATGGATATTTTCCTCTTACATGAATGTCTGTAAAAAACATTAAGTCCCTATCTCTTTCCATAGATGTTATCATATCATCTGGATTTGGAGTCATAGGATAATTAACTACTCCAAGTACCATACAACCAACCTTTGCATTTGGCATAATTTCATGAGCTAATTTAACAGCTAAAGCACTTGCAACTAATTCATGATGAGCAGCTTGATATAAATCTTGCTTGGTAAGCTTATCTTTAGGAGTTAAAATTCCTGCTCCCATTAAAGGAAAATGTAATACTGAATTAATTTCATTAAATGTTAACCAATACTTTACCTTTCCTCTATAGCGTTCAAATACTACTCTACAATAGTTTTCAAAGAATTCTATTAATCTTCTATCTCTCCATCCATCATAAACCTTAGCTAAATGAAGTGGTGTTTCATAGTGAGAAAGTGTTATAAGTGGTTCAATTCCGTATTTTAAACACTCATCAATTACATTTTCATAAAACTCTAATCCTTTCTCATTTGGTTCTAGTTCATCACCTTTCGGGAATATTCTTGACCATGCAATTGAAAATCTTAAAACTTTAAATCCCATATCTGCAAATAGTTTTATATCTTCTTTATATTTATGGTAAAAATCTATTCCTACTAATTTTAAATTATCTTCTATTGGCTCCTCTGAAATAGCTCCAACAATTCCATTTGGCATAATATCTTGAATTGATAATCCTTTTCCATCTTCTAAATAAGCACCTTCACATTGATTTGCTGCAATGGCACCTCCCCATAAAAAATTATTATTAAACATTTGATTCAATTTATCTCCCTTCTTTATTTAAGAATTCTTATTAAAGTTTCTTTTTCTTTAATAAATGTTTTTTCTGTTGGAAGAACATCCATATATTCTGCTGTATTTGTTATTATAACAGGAGTTATTATATCGTAGCCTTCATTTTTTATTCCTTCTTTATCGAATTCTAATAATAAATCTCCTGCGTTTACTCTATTACCTTGTTCTACATGGGAAGTAAAATATTTTCCATTTAATTGAACTGTATCAAGTCCTACATGAATTAAAACTTCAACTCCATCTTTGCTTCTTAAACCTATTGCATGTTTTGTTTTAAAGATTGATTCCACAGTTCCCTCAATTGGAGAATATACTTTTCCTTCTGCTGGTAAAATAGCAATTCCCTTTCCCATAAGTTCTTGAGAAAAAACATCATCTTTAACTTCTGATAATGGAATTACTTCACCCTTTACTGGACTATTAACTATTAATTCACCTACTACTGATGTAAGATTATTATCTTCTTTATTGTTTTTTTCTATCTTACTATCTTCATTTTCTATATCTTTAAATCCAAGAATTAAACTTGCAATTGCTGTAGCTACAATAGAAATAACTATAGTAATACATGCATTTCTAACATTTGATAAATCATCTGAAATATAAACTGGTATAGCTGCAAAACCTGCTGTTGCAGAAGCATAAGTTCTAATTCCTGTAATTCCTGCATAAAGTCCTGCAATTCCTCCACCTATCATAGATGCATAAAGTGGTTTCTTTAATTTAAAGTTAACACCATAAAGTGCTGGTTCAGTGATTCCCATATATGCAGTCATACTACTTGATAAACCTAATTGTTTTAAACTTTTGTTTTTAGTTTTTAATGCAACTATTAATGCTGATGTAGCTTGTGCAATGTTTGAAGATAACATTCCTGGTCCTAAAATAGTACCATAACCTAATGTAGCATATTGAATTTGTTGTATTGGTGCAAAGCAATAATGCATTCCTGTCATTACGAAAAATGGAGTAAATGTTCCCATTATAACTGGTATAAGCCACCCTGCTCTATCATTAACAAAATTCATTCCTACAGCTAAACCTTTACCAACAATATTTCCTAATGGTCCTAATATTGTAAATCCAATAATAGATGTAATTAAAATAGTGATAAGAGGTACTAAGAACACTTTCACTGAATTAGGTGATATTTTTTTCGCAAATTTTTCTATATATGATTGTGCAAATATTATTAATAAAATTGGCACAACACTAGATGCATAAGAAATCATTGTTATTGGAATTCCAAAAAAGTGTACTGGATCCCCTGTATTTAAAGCAGAAAAACTTGGATGAAGTAATGCTGCTCCTAAAACTGCTGCTATGTATGGACTACATTTAAATCTTTTAGCTGCTGAAAACGCTAAAATTACTGGTAAAAAGTAGAATACAGTATCACTTATAAATGTTAAAAATGTATATGTTTGAGTTCCTACATCTACAAGACCAAATGCTTTTAATATAGCTAGTACAGCCTTTATCATACCTGAGCCTGCTAGAGCTGGTATAACAGGTGTAAATATAGCAGTTATTGTTCCTAAAACTTTATTTATTATACCTGTTTCATTTTCTTCTGATGAAGATTCATTTTCTCCAAAATTTCCAAGCTTATGAATTTCATCACAAACCTTACTTACATCAGTCCCTATTATAACTTGGAATTGACCATTTTTATTTACTACGCCTTGTACTCCATTTAATTTTTTAATTTCATCAACCTTTGCTTTATTATTATCATTTAAATTAAATCTTAAACGCGTCATACAATTAGTAACACTTACAACATTTTTTTCTCCACCAACTAATTTTAATAGATCAATTGCTAAATTTTTATAATTCATTTTTTTCTCTCCTTTTTTTATTTTATTTTATAAAAAAGACCTAGAGTTTGCGTACTTAAAATAATTATATATTAGCTTAAGTACGTAAACTCTAGGTCTTGCCTGCTTAATCAGTAACAATCCTAGTTAAAATACTATCATTTAATTTTCATTTATTGTTATTCTTTTTATATGTACAGTTAAATAAACTAATTCATCTCCTGATAAATTTTTATTATATTTATTTTTTATTAAATCTGCAATTTTCAAACTACATTCATATTCTTTAGGGTATCTTATTTTAACAATTTCTTCGAAATCTTTATCTACTTCTTTTGATTTATTACTATTATCATTATTTAAAACTCTATAACCGAAAAACTTTAAATGTGTTATAAATCTAGTATAATATAAGTCCTCTTCGTTAAAATCTATTTTGTATTGATATCTTATTATATTTAAAACATTTTGTATTAGTTCTGTAACTTTTATAGTATCTCTACTACTTTCAGAACCTAACTCTGAATTAACAATATGAATTGCTATAGATGCAGCTTCATCTTCAGGCAATTTTACATTTAATTCTTCATTAAGTAATTCTAAAGCTTTTAAACCAACTTTAAATTCTTCTGGATAAAATCTTTTAATCTCCCATAAAAGTGCATTACTAAAAGGTAAACCTGATTCTTGTCTTGCAATAGCAAAACTTATATGATCTGTTAATGTAAGGTAAACATTTTCATTAAGTTCTCGATTTAATGTTTCTTTTGAATATTTAATAATGCTTTCTGTAACTCTCATATATTCCATAGGAATTTGTGTTAAAAGTGAATATAATTTTCCTGCTACATTTTTTGATTTTAAAAAAAATTCTTTTTCAATTTTATTTCTGTCAACCTCTTCACCTTTTTTCTTTTGAAATCCAATTCCAGAACCTAAAAGAATTCTTTCTTGATTTCTTTCATTAACAGCACATATTACATTATTATTTATTATACGCGTAACCCTCATAAATACCTCCTAATATGTATTGTAAAAACAAAAATAAACCTAAACATTAAGTAAACATATAAAAATATATACTTACTTAACGCTTAGGTCTCGCCTGCTTCTCAGTAACGATCCTAAATAAACCAATAATATTAACTTATTTACATTATATCATCATAGCAATTCATTATCAATATATTTTTCATAAAAATTTATGTTAATAAAAATAAGAGATTTCTCATTAAAAAATTCCATATATACCTCTTAAGGTTTCATATTCATCAATAGTATACTCTAAGTTATTTTTAATAATCAATTAAGGTTAAAACATCAGAGCAAGAAGAAATCGTAATAAGAAGATACCATGATTTCTTCTTATATATATTCTTTCATATCATTTTTATTGATGTTAGTACTTAATTTATTTTATTGCCTACTTTTTCCATCTCTCACACCTTTTCCTCCATGTTGCTGTTCACCTTCTGCCGGCATATTATTTTCAATAGCTTCAACATTTTCTCCTCCTGCATTAATCAAGGCATTGGCTACACCTTCTTTTATTCCCATAGAAGAATAGGTTGCTCCAGACACTGAATTCACCTCTGCCGTTTGATTTTTGATAATATCTGTAGCTATTGTACTGTAAGCTCTATCAAACCATTTAGAATCATCATTAGTTTCTGTAACTTCAATAGATGTAATTTGCTGATTTTGAACGGTTACTTTAACTTTCATTTCACCTCTAAAGCCAGTACCAGTTCCTTCATACACTCCATCTTCTATGCCTTCTGCATCTCCATAGCTCGCAGCAATTTCACCTGTTACTACAGTTGAACTTGAGGAAGTCTTATTACTAGCAAGTACATTGAATATGAAATCAGGTTTCACACCAGTGTACACCACAAGTACGAAAGCTGCTAAAGCAAAGGTTAATACTGTTTTCTTAACTGTTTTCTTAACTGGTATTACACCAACCTTTAAAGTATTTTTTGCAGGACAGGCAGCTACACACTCCATACAATTTATACATTGTAGAGATCTAACCTGACCATGTGAGGCTACATCAATATTCATAGGGCATACACGATTACATTTGCTGCAGCCTACACAAGTTTCCTCATTTCTAACTATAGTAACTGGCCTTGCTGCACTTAATAATCCAAATTTTGCGCCTTCAATACAAATGTAATTACAAAAAGGTCTTTCAAAAAACATTGAACTGAGAGCAAATATAAAAATAACAACAAATCCTGCTATAATCAGAGTTTTACCTCCAAGCAAAGTAGTAAAATTCGCTCGGGGATCTAGACTCAAAATGTTAAAAATAAAGTCCGCTGAAATAAATATTGTGATAATCAGCAGAATATATCGTGAAAAAGCAAGAACTTTTTTCACTTTTGATGGCATTACAAATTTTTTAATACCTAATTGGCTGCCTAACTTTGAAAACACATCTTGCAATGTTCCAAAAGGACAAATCCATCCACAAAACACTGGTCCCATAACAATAAGTAATCCTAACAAAATTGAATTCACTATAGGAAAGTTTGTAAAAAAGCCTATGATAGTCAACAATATACCTAAACCTTGTACACCGTACCGTATGTACTTGATATTTTTTATATTCATTTTATAATTCTACCTCCTGTTAATTATATTTGACTTAGTTATTACAAATATAATGATAAAGGCTAAATCTTAAATAAATCTTAAATCACAATAGAAATTGTTTTCTCCTTGAAACTTACTAAATGGTTATATATGTAAGGATAAAGCTTTAGCATTATGAGTAAAGTAAAAAAACACCCTTGCAAGTCTGCAAAAGTGTTTTATAATAAATAAGTTTAGTACTAAATATCATTTATATCAAAAGATATTTCTATCCGTTTATTTCTAGGTTCCAATTTAGTCATTTTAACTCCCGCAGCGTTAAACATTCTTTTTGATGCCTTAACGTTATCTAAATCTGCATACTTATCTGAAATATAGACAACTTCTTTTATTCCTGATTGTATTATTGCCTTAGCACATTCATTGCAAGGAAATAGAGCAACATAAATTTTAGAACCATAAAGATTAGCTCCTCTACTATTTAAAATAGCATTAAGTTCAGCATGCACTACATATGGATACTTTGTTTCAAGTATCTCACCCTCTCTGTTCCATGGGAATTCATCATCTGAGCATCCCCTTGGAAGTCCATTATATCCTTGGCTTAAAATTTTATTATCATTATCTATTATACAAGCTCCAACCTGAGTACTTGGATCTTTACTTCTCTTTCCAGCTAATATTGCAACTCCCATGAAGTACTCATCCCAAGATATGTAATCACTTCTTTTCATTTAAATACCCCCTTGTTATAAATCGCGAAGCAATTTATTCAGTTCACAATATACTAGAAGTTTTGCTTCGTAATTTAATTAAATTATTTTTAATTCATATTTAAATTATAACATTGATTTTATTATTTGAAAAATATCCATGAAGGTTAAACAATGGTTATTATTATGATAAGATAGAAATATATTTAAAGATTAAAGTAAAAGGAGATTACTAATGAAAACTAAAAAAGTTTCAATTCTAATACTAATTTCATTGTCATTAATTACATTATCAGCGTGTAATAAGGATAGTAAAACAAATCAAAATTCTTCAAATAAGGTAGAACAAAGACAACAATTAGATAATAGTCTGAATAAAGTTGATAATACAAATGATCCAAAAGTAAATGAAAATATTTCTGAAACTAATGCCCCATCTACTATAAGCAAAATAGTGGGAAGAAGAAATGAATTTATAGAAAAATTAGATAATATACAAAAAGAACTTGATGCATTGCCAGAAAAGAAGGATTCAGATGCTGGAATAACAAATGCTATGAGAAGTTATTATGGAATATCATATGATATGTATGATAAAGCATTAAATGAAATTTATGATTTATTAAGAAATGATTTGTCCCCAGAAACGATGTCAGATTTGCAAACTCAACAAATAAAATGGATACAAGAAAAAGAAGCTGCTGCTAATAAGGAATCTGAACAGTATAAGGGTGGAACATTTGAATTTGTGGCATATAACTCATCTTTATATGAATCAACAAAAAAAAGATGCTATGAATTAGTTAATAACTATATGACAGACTGAAGTTAAAGGAAAAATCTAACCAATCCTAATTGTAAAAAATTGCGAAGCAATTTATATAGTTCACAGCGCACGG
>NZ_ASRV01000096.1 GCF_000401215.1 Clostridium sartagoforme AAU1
GATACCTGTTCCCTGTTACCTAAAAAAATAAAACACCTGTGCACTGTGCCTTGTGAACTGTGAACTGAAAAATGCTTCGCATTTTAAAACTAAGAGAATTTTCTAAATCTTAAATACCTCTCCTCTAAAAGAGCATCTTTAGACTTATTTTTTAATATTTTAAACTCATTTATTAATTCTTCTTTTATAGAGTTTGCTACAAATTCTATGTTCTTATGAGCTCCTCCTCTAGGTTCTTTTATTATTTTTTCAATTATACCTCTTTCTAAAAGCTCATATGAAGTAATTCCCATAATTTCTGCAACATCTTTTGATTTTGAAGGGTCTTTTAAAAGTATTGAAGCAAATCCTTCTGGAGAAAGTATTGAATAAACTGAATTTTCCAGCATCCATACTCTATCTCCACAAGCTAAGGCCAATGCCCCACCACTTCCACCTTCACCTATTATTATTGAAATTATAGGCACTTTAATTTGTGCTATTTCTATTAAGTTTCTTGCAATGGCTTCTCCTTGGCCTCTTTCTTCAGCTCCAACCCCGCAATATGCACCTGATGTATTTATAAAACAAACTATAGGTCTATTAAACTTTTCAGCTTGCTTCATTAATCTAAGGGCTTTTCTATATCCCTCTGGATGAGGAGATCCAAAATTTCTTTCCATATTTTCTTTTAAATCTTTTCCTTTTTGAATTCCTATTATAGTAATTGGATTTCCATTTAAAAGTCCAATTCCTCCTACTATAGCTTTATCGTCTTTAAAGCATCTATCTCCATGTAATTCAAAAAAGTTAGTAAATATTTTATCTATATAATCCAGTGTAGTCGGTCTTTCTACCATTCTTGCTATTACTAATCTATCGTATGCTTTAATTTTTTTATTCACAACTACACCTCCTTATTTCTATGAAATTTTAGAAGAGTTGAAAGAGCTTTTTTTAAATCTTCTCTTTTTATAATATTATCTATAAATCCATTTTCTAATAAAAATTCTGCACTCTGAAAATTTTCAGGTAGTTTTTGTTTTATTGTTCCTTCTATAACTCTTCTTCCCGCAAAACCTACTAATGCATTAGGTTCTGCTAGTATAATATCTCCAAGCATTGCGAAACTTGCTGTAACGCCTCCCGTTGTTGGGTCTGTTAAAACCGTTATATAAAGAAGTCCTTCTTTACTATGTTTGGCAAGTGCACTACTTATTTTAGCCATCTGCATCAAGGAAAAAATCCCTTCTTGCATTCTAGCCCCTCCTGAAGCTGTAAAAATTATAATAGGTAATTTTCTTTTTGTAGCTTCTTCTATTGCTAATGTTAGCTTTTCTCCTACTACAGTTCCCATACTTCCCATTAGAAAATTTGAATCCATAACTGCAATAAATGCTTTATTTCCTCCAATTTCACATTCGCCTGTTACTACTGCTTCAGAAGTTCCACTTTTTTCTTCATTAGTTTTTAATTTTTCTTCATAGTCTGGAAAATCCATTGGATTTTTTGATTTCATATATTTATTAAACTCCCTAAAAGTATCTTTATCACAAATATATGATAATCTTTCATAGCTACCTAATCTAAAATAATTATTGCAATTTGAACATATATTAAGGTTTTCTTCCAAAGACTTCTTATATAAAATTTTTCCGCATTTGCTGCATTTTATCCAAGTTCCATCTGGAACTATTGGTATATCTTTTTCTTCTTCTTGAGTTAAATTTATAACTCCATACTGTCTCTTTTTAAAAATCCCCATAATTTTCACCAACTATAATTTATATTCTTTGCTTATAAAACTAGTGTCAAAGTTTCCTAAGCGAAATTTTTCGTTATTTAAAATATCTATTTGAAATTCTATATTGTTGTCAATTCCTTCTATTACAAATTCATCTAATGCTCTAAGCATTTTATTAATAGCTTCTTCTCTATTTTTACCATAGGCAATAAGCTTAGCTATCATAGAATCATATGTTGGAGGTATAGTATATCCTGAATAAACTGCAGTATCTACTCTTATTCCATTTCCTCCTGGTAAATTTAAAAATTCTATTTTTCCAGGTGAAGGTGCAAATCCCTTTTTAGGATTTTCTGCATTTATCCTACATTCAATAGCATGACCTCTTATTTCAACTTCATTTTGAGAAAAACTTAAACTTTCTCCATTAGCAATCTTTATTTGCTCCTTTACAATGTCAATTGAAGTTATCATTTCTGTGATTGGATGTTCAACTTGAATCCTTGTATTCATCTCCATAAAGTAGAAATTATTATATTTATCTACTAAAAATTCTATAGTTCCTGCATTTACATAACTTACTGCTTTTGCTGCATTTATTGCGGCTCTTCCCATTTTAGCTCTTAGATCTCCACTTAAAATAGATGATGGAGCTTCTTCTAATACTTTTTGATTTCTTCTTTGTATAGTACAGTCTCTTTCTCCTAGATGAATAATATTTCCATGCTCATCGCCTAAAATTTGAAATTCTATATGCCTAGGATTTTCTATAAACTTTTCAATATATATTGTATCGTCACCAAAATTTATTTTAGCTTCTGATTTAGCTGTAAAATATGCATTTTCAAGTTCATCTTCTTTATGAACTATTCTAATTCCTTTTCCGCCTCCACCTAAAGCTGCCTTTATCATTACTGGATATCCTATTTCTTTAGCCTCTATATATGCCTCTTCAATACTTTTTACTATTCCATTACTTCCTGGAATTACTGGAACATCTGCATTTTTCATAATTTCTCTTGCTTTTGATTTATGTCCCATAACACTTATTGTATTACTACTTGGTCCTATAAATTTTATATTACATTCTTCACATATAGCTGCAAACTCTGCATTTTCAGATAAAAATCCAAAACCTGGATGAATTGCATTACACTTTGTTATTACTGCTGCACTAATTATGTTACTTTCATTTAAATATGAGTCCTTTGATTTAGGCTTTCCTACACAAATAGCTTCATCTGCAAGCTGAGTATGCATAGCATCTTTATCAGCCTCTGAGTAAATAGCTACTGTTTGTATTCCAAGTTCTTTACAGGCTCTTATTATTCTTACTGCTATTTCTCCTCTGTTAGCTATTAAAACCTTTCTAATCATAAAAACACCTCTTTACTACCCTACCATAAAGGTTAATTCTGCTTCACATACCTTTTTATCATTTACATATGCAATGCCTTTACCGATACCAGCTGAGCCTCTTATCTTAGTCAATTCAACTTCTAACCTTAAAGTATCTCCAGGAACAACCTTTTTTCTGAATTTAGCATTGTTTATTCCACCAAAGTATGCAATCTTTCCTTTAAATTCATCCCTTTTTAAAAGTGCAACTGCTCCAGCTTGTGCCATTGCCTCAACTATTAATACTCCAGGCATAACTGGCTCTACTGGAAAATGTCCTTGAAAAAAGTACTCATTCATCGTTACATTTTTTATTGCTACTATTTTATTATCTTCTAGACTTTCAACTCTATCTAATAATAAAAAAGGATATCTATGTGGGATTATCTCCATGATTTCTTTTATATCCAATTATTTCACCTACTTTATTTTAAATAATTCCATTCCAAATTCAACAATTTCTTCATCAGATCTTAAAACTTCTAATATTTCACAATCTTCTTCTGCTGTTATTTCATTCATTATTTTCATTGCCTCTACTATGCAAAGAACTTCTCCTTTTTTAACCTTAGTTCCTACTTCAACATAAGGCTTTCCTCCTGGAGTCCCTGAAGAATAATATGTTCCTACTAAAGGTGACTTAATACTTTTAAAATTTTCAATTTTATTAGAATCCTCTTTAGCTTCTTCTTTTTCTTCTGGTATATTGCTTGCTATTACTTTATTATCTGATGAAATTATTTCTTTAGAATTTTCTTTTAAAGATTCCTTAAAAGCTTCTTTATTTTTGCTAAGCTTTAATTTAATTCCGTCACTTTCTAATTCAAAAATTCTAAGAGAAGATTCATCTATAGATTTTATTAACTCCTTTATTTGTTCATAAGTTAACATTTTATCTTTCCCTCCATTTTTTGAATATAACTGTTCCATTATGTCCACCAAATCCTAATGAATTAGAAAGAGCATATTCTACTTCCTCTTTTTTCCCCTCATTAATAACTATATTTAAATCACATTCTTCATCTGGATTTAAATAATTTATGTTGGCTGGAATAAAGTCGTCTCCTAATGCTTTTATACATATTATTGCTTCAATAGCCCCAGCTGCTCCAAGTAAATGTCCTGTCATAGCTTTAGTTGAGCTTACATAAACTTCCTTTGAAAAATCTCCAAAAGCTTTTTTTATGGCTATTGTTTCGACTTTATCGTTTATTTCTGTAGATGTTCCATGTGCATTTATATATGAAATTTCGCTTGGAGATATATTTGCATCTTTTATTGCATCTCTCATTGCTCTATAAGCTCCATCTCCATCAGAACTTGGAGATGTAATATGATAAGCATCACAAGTTGTTCCATAACCAACTACTTCTCCATAAATTTTTGCTCCTCTTGCTAAAGCACTTTCTAAATCTTCTAATAATAATGCACCTGCACCTTCTCCCATTACAAAACCATTTCTGTCTTTATCAAAAGGTATTGATGCTCTATTTCTATCTTCACTTTTACTAAGTGCTGTTAAAGATTGAAATGCTGAAATTCCAAACTCATTTATAGATGCTTCTGATCCACCTACTATCGCACGATCTAAATAACCATCCTTTATGCTTCTATACGCTTCCCCTATACAATGAGTTGAAGTTGCGCAAGCTGTAGTAACACTTAAACAAGTTCCTAAAATTCCAAATTCTATTGCTATACTTCCTGCTGCCATGTTAGATATAGACTGTGGTATAGTTAATGGTCCAACTCTACTAGGTCCTTTTACTTCTAAAGTCCTTATTTGCTTTTCCATTGTTGTAAGTCCACCTATTCCAGAACCAAATATTACACCAAATCTCTCTCTATCTACTTTTTCTAAATCTATATTACTATCTTTTATACACTCCTTAGCTGCAACTAGTGCTAGTTGAGTGTATCTATCTAATCTTTTTGCATCTTTTTTACTTATATAATCTTCTGCTTTAAAATCTTTCACTTCTGCGGCTACTTTAACTTTGAATTCTGTTGTATCAAAAAAGGTTATATTATCTATACCATTTTTTCCTTCTTTAACAGAATTCCAAAAGCTTTCAATTGAATTACCTATCGGTGTTATAGCTCCTAATCCTGTGATTACTACTCTTCTTTTCATAAAAATTCACTCCTTTTAAAGCATAACCATTCCGCCATCTACATTTATTACTTGACCTGTAATATAGTCAGATAAATTAGATGATAAGAATAAAGCTAAATTTGCTACTTCCTTAGGGTCTCCTATTTTCTTCATAGGAATTGTTTTTAAAACTTCCTCTTTAACCTTTTCTGGAAGTACACTTGTCATATCTGTATTAATATATCCTGGTGCAATTACATTTACATTTATATTTCTAGCAGCAAGTTCTCTTGCTACAGATTTTGAAAAACCTATAACACCTGCTTTAGATGCAGCATAATTACATTGTCCTGCATTTCCTGTAACACCCACAACTGAGGATATATTTATTATCTTTCCATATCTTTGTTTAACCATTACTGCTGAGACTGCTTTAGTTGTATTGAAAGTTCCTTTTAAATTTATATCTATAACATCATTAAAATCTTTTTCACTCATTCTTATAATTAATCCATCTTTAGTTATTCCTGCATTGTTAACTAAGATATCTATTCTTTCAAAATTATTCTTAACTTCTTTTACAAAGTTACTTACTTCCTCTTCTTTACTTACATCACATTTAACTGCTAATACTTTAACTCCAAAGCTTTTTAATTCTTCTACTAGCTTTTCTATTTCTTCACTATAATTTCTATAATTAATTGCTATATTAGCTCCATTTTGTGCTAATGTTCTTGCTATTTCTCTTCCTATTCCTCTAGTTCCACCTGTTACTATTGCATTTTTATTTTTAATCATTTAAGCTTCTATCCCTTCTAATGTTTTTTGTAAAGATTTCATATCTTCAACATTATAAATTTTAACCTTAACGCCCTTTTCCCTGCTTATTTCTTTAATGAAGCTACTTAATACTCTTCCTGGTCCAAGCTCTATAAAGGTGTCAACTCCCATATTAAGCATCTTTTCTATACTTTCACTCCATCTAACAGAGGATTTTACTTGGCTAAAAAGTAATGATTTTATATCGTCTTTATCGTCTATAATCTCTGCTGTAACATTAGATATAGTTTTTACTTTAGGTTTATTAAATTTTATATTTTGAAGTTCTTCTCTAAGCTTTATTGATGCCTTTTCTAATAAGGAAGTATGAAAAGGTCCTGATACCTTAAGTTCTATAGCTCTTTTTGCTCCAGCTTCTAAGGCTAATTCCATTGCTTTTTTTACAGCTTCTTTTTCTCCACCTACTACAATCTGATTATTTGTATTGTAATTTGCAATTTCTACTATGCCATTTTCCCTAGCTTTTTCTAAAGCAGCTTTTAGTTTTTCTAGTGGTAATCCTATTATTGCTGCCATTGAACCAACTCCCACTGGAACTGCTTCTTGCATGAATCTACCTCTCTTTTTTACTAAAGCTACTGCTTCCTCAAAATTCAAGACTTCTGATGTCACTAAAGCTGAATATTCTCCAAGACTCAGCCCTGCCACCACATCAGCTTTAATTCCTTTTTCTTCAATGGCTTTTTTAGCTGCAATTGAAGTTATTAAAATAGCTGGCTGTGTATTTTCTGTAATATCTAATTCTTCTCTATTTCCATTAAATATTAAATCTTTTATATCAAAACCTAGTATATCATTTGCTTTATCAAAAACCTCTCTACATACTGAGATGTTTTCATATAAATCTTTTCCCATTCCTATATATTGAGATCCTTGACCTGCAAAAATAAATGCTGTTTTCATACTTCCTCCATTTTAAAGGTTTCTAATTATATTTTCATATTCATTAAACATTTCTTCTATAATTTCTTTAGCACTTTGCTTTTTTGAAATCATACCTGCAATTTGCCCAGCCATAAGAGATCCTTGTTCTACATCTCCGTCTTTTACAGCTTTTTTAAGAGCACCTCTTCCAATATCCTCTAATACCTCCATAGAAGCATTTTTACTTTCAAGATTTAAATATTCTCTTGCAAGTTTATTTTTTAAGACTTGAACAGGGTGTCCTGTACTTCTACCTGTTACAACTGTATCGATATCTTTGGATTTTATTACTGCATCTTTATAGTTTTCATGTATTGTACATTCAGTAGCAACTAAAAATCTTGTTCCTATTTGAATGCCACTTGCACCTAGCATAAATGCAGCTGCAACGCCTCTACCATCACCTATTCCTCCTGCTGCTATAACAGGAATATTTACAGCATCCACAACTTGTGGTATCAAAACCATTGTTGTTAACTTTCCTATATGGCCTCCAGCTTCACAGCCTTCTGCAACTACTGCATCTGCTCCAGCTCTTTCCATTCTTTTAGCTAATGCTACTGATGCTACAACTGGTATTACCTTTATTCCTGCCTTTTTCCACTTTTCAATGTACTTACCAGGATTTCCAGCTCCAGTAGTAACGACTTTAACACCTTCTTCGATAACAACATCTGATAACTCATCTGCATTTTCTGAAAGCAACATTATATTAACGCCGAAAGGTTTATCAGTTAGTTCTTTTGCTTTTCTAATTTCTTCCCTTACAACACTTACTGGAGCATTTGCTCCAGCAATTATTCCAAGACCACCTGCGTTTGAAACCGCAGCTGCTAAAGAACTATCTGCAACCCAAGCCATTCCCCCTTGAAAAATAGGGTATTTAATATTTAGCAATTTGCAAATATTGTTGTTCATGAGTTTTCCTCCACTCTATTTTTCTATAGCACTTTCTATATACTTTACTGCATCTCCTACAGTTTTTATAGTTTCAACATTTTCTACTTTTACATCAAATGCATCTTCAAGATCCATTACTACTTGGAATAAATCTAATGAATCTGCTCCTAAATCCTCTATAAAGCTAGTTTCTAACTTTACATCCTCTTCATTAACTCCTAATTGTTCTACTACTATTTCCTTAATTTTTTCAAATACCATTTTAAAATCCTCCTAAAATTTAATTAATGCTCCAGCCCAGGTTAATCCTCCACCAAAAGCTGCTATTATTATTTTATCTCCTCTTTTTATAAGGCCTTTTTCAAAAAGTTCGCTTAATGCTATTGGAATACTTGCTGCTGAAGTATTTCCATATTTATCAACATTAATATAAAACTTATCCTTATCTATATCTAATCTTCTTGCTGCTTCATTAATTATTCTTAAATTAGCTTGATGTGGAACTATATATTTTATATTTTCTATTCTTTCATCTGCTTTTTTTAACAAGTCATTAACTACATCAGGCAAAACTGATACTGCAAATTTAAAAACTTCAGCACCCTTCATTTCTATATATCTTTTTTCACTAATTTTTTCTTTAGCAAAAGGTGTATTTAGCTCTAATTGCCCTGCAACTAAGCTCTTTTCACCAAGACCTCCATCTGATGAGAAACAAGTACTAACTATTCCTTCTTCTTCATTTGAAAGCTCAATTACTGCAGCTCCTGCTCCATCTCCAAATAATATACAAGTACCTCTATCATTCCAATCAACTATTCTTGATAATACTTCTGCTCCAATTACTAATGCCCTTTTCTTATCTGTACCTTTAATCAAGCTAGATGCTACAATTAAAGAATATACAAATCCTGAACATGCAGCTGAAATATCAAAAGCAACTGCTTTATTACATCCTAATAATCCTTGAATGCTACAGGCTGTAGATGGCATTATTTTATCAGGTGAAGTTGTAGCCACAATTATTAAATCAATATCATCACTACCACAATTACTATTTTTCAACGCTGCTACTGCTGCCTTGTAAGCTAATTCTACAGTTCCTTCTCCACTGGATATTCTTCTTTCTTTTATTCCAGTTCTCTTAGTTATCCATTCATCTGTAGTATCTACTATATTTTCTAAATCTTTATTACTTATAATATTCTCTGGACAATAATGACCAAATCCAACTACTTTTACTCCTTTCATTCAACGCCTCTTTCTCAAATTATTTTTGATATGAGTAAAATATCTCATTTATCAAATATTTTTATATTCAAAGTTTTAATATATATTAAGCTACTATTTCGTGATTTAAGCTAGATGTTAATCTCACGCCTACTAAAGATGTTATTAATACTTTAACTATATCTCCTGGGATTGTTAATAAAAATCCATAATAAATAGCAAAGCTTATTGATATATTTGCTCCTAAGTAATATTTATTTATAAAATAGAAATATGGTACTCCTATTAAATAAATTACTATTACTCCTATAATATTAGCTAAAAACACATTTTTAAAACTATTTTTCTTTTTAGAAATTACTTTTCCAATTATATATGATGACAAAATAAGTCCAATTAAATAACCAAATGTAGGTTGAAATATATATTGAGGTCCTCCTCCTCTAGTAAATACAGGGATTCCTATAAGCCCTATGAGTACATATAGCAATTGTGACAAAGCTCCTTTTTTTGCACCCAATATGATAGCACTAATACTACAAAAGAAAAATTGCATTGTAAATGGTACATATGGAACTGGGATTCTAATAAATGCTCCTATCGCTGTCAAAGCTGCAAAAGTTGATATTAGAATTTTATCTTTCACTGTAAGATTCAATTAGTCACCTCCTTTCAAATATTTTGACTATCAAAGTAATATCATCATGATAATACCATTTTTTTAATTTGTCAATATTCGTAATTTATTTTTAATTATTGTATTTTTTAAAAATCTGAACTATACTATTAATAATATTTTGATTATCAAAGTATTATTTTTTATTTAAAGGAGTAAAATTATGAATATTAAACCATTAAAGATTGGTAATTTAATAGCTAAAGTTCCTATAATTCAAGGCGGAATGGGTGTCGGTGTTTCCCTTTCTAATCTTGCAGGTAATGTTGCGAAAAACGGTGCAATTGGAGTTATTTCTGCTGCTCATGCAGGTTATATGGAAGAAGATTTTGAAAGTAATACATTAAAAGCTAATCTTAGAGGATTAGCTAAACATATAAAGAGAGCTAAAGAAATAAGCTCTAATGGAATAATTGGAGTTAATGTAATGGTTGCAATGAACAATTATGTTGAACACGTAAAGGCTGCAATTGAAGCTGGTGCTGATTTAATTATATCTGGTGCTGGACTTCCATTAAATTTACCTGAAATTATAGAAGGAAGTTCTATTAAGATAGCCCCTATAGTTTCATCATCAAAAGCCGCAAAAGTAATACTAAACTATTGGAAAAAACATTTTAACAAAACCGCTAATGCTGTAATTGTTGAAGGTCCACTAGCTGGAGGTCACCTTGGATTTAAAGCTAATAACTTAAATGATGAAATTAAAAATTTCGATAATAATGTTATAAGTATTATTAAAGAAGTTAAAAACTTTGAAAATGAATTTAATACTACTATACCTGTTGTTGTAGCTGGAGGTGTATTTACTCATGATGACATGATTAAATATCTGAATCTTGGAGCTTCTGGAGTACAAGTGGCTACAAGGTTTGTAGCTACTCATGAATGTGATGCTCATATTAATTTTAAAAATGCTTATGTAAATTGTACAAAAGAAGATATTGAATTGACTATAAGTCCCGTAGGAATGCCAGGAAGAGCCATAAGAAATAAATTGACAGAAACATTAAAGAAAGAAAGAATAAAAATAACTAAATGTTATAATTGTTTAATTCCTTGTAATCCAGCCAATACACCATATTGTATAAGCTCAGCTTTAATTAACTCTGTTAAAGGTGATGTTGAAAATGGATTAGTTTTTTGTGGGGGAAATGCTCATAGAATAAATAAAATAGTTTCAGTTAAAGAACTTATAGATGAATTAATGGGAAAAATATGATTATTAATGAATAATTGATTTATTTTGCGAAGCAATTTATATAGTTCACAGTGCACAATTCACAGTTCACAGTTTTTGAAATAAAATAACAGATAACAGTTAACAGGTTATGATATGCAAAGTAATTTATAAATGAAAGAATGAAAAAATTGAGGTTGTTTTGCTACACAAAACTAACTACTGTTTCTAAGATTACCTTGAAGTAGATGTTTCTTAATTTTTAATTATAGTTTACATTTATACTTGTTACCTGATAACTGTTCCCTGTTACCTATAAAATCAAAGCAACTGTGTGCTGTACCTTGTGAACTGTGAACTGAAAAATGCTTCGCATTTTTTTATAATTATTCTCCTAATTTTAAAATTATCTTTATAAAGAATATCTACTTGTATATAAGCTTCTATTATTTTACAATTATATTGTACTATATTTTAGGAGCTGATTTTTATGGCATACGTGGAGAAAAAGCCTATTACCCGTAATAAATTAAGATTATTTTTAGGACAAACATATTATAAAATTAAGAAGTATTTTTACTGGTGGTTTTCTAAAAATTCATATTGTAAAAACATTAGCCAAAATCAATTAGATAATATAATTTTTACTCATAGCACACCACTTTTTAGAAAATTAAAGAATGTTGATATGTACTTACAACGTAATAAAGTTGAGAATTTAAAAATTGCTTTGAAAAAACTTGATGGTATTATTATTATGCCCGGGGAATATTTCTCTTATTGGAAACTTATCGGAAAGCCTAATTATAGAAAGGGCTATAAAGATGGTGTAGTTCTTTGTCCTAATGGTGACTTTAAACCGGGAGTTGGTGGTGGTCTATGTCAATTGTCAAATTTGATTTATTGGATGACATTACATACTCCCCTTACTGTAACTGAAAGGTACAGGCATAGTCATGATGTTTTTCCTGATACCAACAGAACCCAACCATTTGGTTCTGGAGCAACTTGCTTTTATAATTATTTAGATTTAGAAATTAAAAATACTACAAATAAACCTTATCAACTTAAATTGTATCTTACAAATGAAAACCTTATAGGTGAATGGCGTTCAACTGAAATGTGTAATTATAGTTATGAAATTTATGAAAAGGAACACTCAATAACTCCTGGATTTTTCGGTCATTATATTAGAAATAATGTAATATATAGAAAAACTTATAATATTGTTGGTGATGAAATTAATGATGAATATATCTCAGAAAATCACGCATTTATGATGTATCAGCCGTATCTGAGTAATTGATAATGGCTAATGCATAATTAATGTAAAAACTTGAAGAGTTTTATATTTAGTGAAAGGGTGAAAAAGTTAAGGAAAAAATCCTTAATGGATTTTTGAATAATTTTTGCTTTACACAAATTTAAATATAGGTTTTGCAGAGCAAAACATCCATAACTCTTTCACTATTAACTCTTTCTCTATTAACTTTATTTTAGCTATATGATTTTTTTATTGCTTTTAATAAGACTTTTGGATCTTTCTTATATTGAGTTACTGGAATCACCTTTTTATCTTTTACATTCAGTAAAGTATATACTGCCATTCTTGCTGCACGAACTGAATATTCCTCAGTAAACACCATATCTTCAGGAATCTCAACAAATTGACTTATCATGGCAAAGTTAGTTGAACCTTCTGGTACTACTTTAGGTCTATCACTCATTTTACGTGGTTGGAATTGAGCATCTACATATGGCATCATACATGGAATCACATTTATTACGGTATCCATTATTTCTTCTACTTTATCTTCAAAGTGTAAATGGTGTAGAAGTTCTATTAATAATTCTTCTCCAGTACACTCTCTCATTGGTTTCTTTACGTAATCGCCTACTTTATCTGTATATAATCCATATCCCCAGAAAATTGTTGTATCCATTGGTTGATTTTTAAAGTGTGGTTGAGCTGCAACAACTATGCTCATTAACCAATTCGAATCTTTGAATGTCATTAAAGCTCCACTGCCTGGTACATTCCCTGAAAATTGTTCAATTAACTTTAATAGCTTATCTCCTTTACAAGTTACGGTAAAGCTTTCCCAATTTGTTTCATCTGGATGATTGAAGAATGGTTCTGGATTTCCAAGTCCCATTTTCTTTTTAGCAACTTTTGTCCATAATTCTCCTGAAATTGGCTTGTTAGGATTATATTCTGGGGCATTCTTTAAATCTCCTAATGTTGCACTGTCTGTCATGCAAGCATTAGTCATTATACATATATCCCCATCATTTAATTCAATTATTTTTTCGCCTTCTTCATTTTCTATATGAATGGCTGTAACTGTTATTCCTTCTCCTGCTTTAAAATCTAAATCGGTTACTGTTGCATTTATACTAAAATCAACATTAAATTTATCTAAATATGCTTTTAAAGGCATTATAACTGACTCATATTGATTATATCTAGTACGAGTCACCCCTTCTAGTGTTTCAATACGTGAAAATTCAAATATCATACGTTCCATATATCTTTTAAATTCAAATAAACTAGACCATTTTTGGAAAGCAAAAGTTGTTTGCCACATATACCAGAAATTTGTTGTAAAGAAATGTGGTGTATCCTTAAACCAATCTTCTATTGTGAGATCATCTAATTTTTCTTCTGGAGTGATCATTAATTTCCCAAGTGCCATACGGTCTGCATTGTTAAATCCCATTCCTTTTACATCTTGTATAACACCGTATCTATCAATTAAACGAGCTTGTGCATGTGTTGGGTGTAAATGATCAAAGTTTAATATTTCCTCTGTAACACTCATTCCAGGCATTTCTAGTGATGGTACACTTCTTAATAATTCCCAGAAGTTTTCGTATGTTTCTTCATTTAGCATTCTTCCTCCACGACATACAAATCCATTATCAGGATCTCCCGCTCCATCATTACTTCCGCCTAAAATATTCATACCTTCTATAATGTGAATATTTTCACCTTTAAAATTACAATCTCTAACCAAGTATGCTGCCCCAGCTAAAGATGCTAAACCTCCTCCAACAAAATAAACCTGTCTTTCCTTATTATCAAAATTTTCTGTAAAGGTCTCAAATGATGATTTTTTTTCTCCATCATTTTTTAACTTTTTAGCAGCTATTGCAGCAACTGCTGCAGCTCCGGCAATAGCACCTACAGCTAATAAAGGATTTATCTTAGTATTTTTTGTTTTTTTACTCATAAAGCTATACCTCAACTTTCCTTAATGTTTTCTCTTTCTGATTAATATTATAGTTTATCCAAATTATAATGTATTTAGACAATATTTATTATTTGTCTAAATTTCTTTATTTCTTATAATTTGTTCATATTATAAATACTCTATTCATATTTATAAAAGCTAAAACCTTAAGGAAAGTTTTTCTAATACCAAAAATATACAGCATAAAAACTTAATGCTGTATATTTTTAAATTTATTTATTCTTATTTATTGAATCTAAATATTGTACTGCACTAAGAGCTGCAATATTTCCTTCTCCTGCAGATTTTATATATTGATATGGCCTACCAACGCAATCTCCAGCTGCAAAGCATCCTGGTAAATTAGTTTTCATAAGTCTATCAACTGCAATGTGGTTTTCTTCTATCTTTAATCCTGGAACTAGTTGTCCTGGGGATATTGAGTCTTTTAATATAAAGACTGCATCTGTTAATATTTCAGAGTCTTTTAAAATTAATTTATTTACTTTGTTTTCACCTATAATTTCTTTAGGCTTATCTTCTATTAATTTTATATTATCTCTTAAATTATATTTGTCTTTGTACATAGGAATATAATATATCTCACCTGCTAATTCTGAAACATAATTTGCTTCCGCTTCTGCTTCTTTATTATACCCTATTATAGTAACAGTTTTTCCTTTATATAAAGGGGCATCACAGGTTGCACAATATCCAACTCCCCTACCTAAATACTTTTCCTCGCCTTCAATAGGTTTTGTGTATTCTATTCCTGTTGCTAAAATAATAGACTTTGCTTCAAAAGTTTTATCATTTGCCATTAAAGCAAAATATTCTCCCATTGCATATATATTATTTATTCTTTCTTCCGTTATTGCAATATCCATAGCTTTTATATGCTCTTGAAATCTTTCCTTAATGCCTTCTCCTGTTAAGCCATAAAACCCTAAATAATTATTTACTTTAGGTGCTTTAGCAAGTTTATTGCTCAAATTATTGTTTCCAAAAATGATAAATTTCTTATTTCTTATTTTTGCATTTAATGCTGCTGATAATCCAGCTGGACCACTACCTACTATTGCAATATCATATCTTTCGCTCAATTTTCTACCTCTTCTTATTATAGATGTTTAATGATAGCATCCTTTAAAGAATCCTTTGGCATAAAACCAACTAAGGTATCTACAGGTGTACCATTTTTAAATATCATTAAAGTTGGAATACTTAATATTTGATATTTATTTGCTAAATTTGCATTTTCATCTACATCTATCTTTACAAATCTTGCATTAGTTATTTCTGTTGAAACTTCTTCTATTATAGGAGCAATCATTTTACAAGGATTACACCAAGTTGCCCAAAAATCTACTAATACAACTCCTTCATAATTTAATACTACTTCATTAAAATCTGTTTCTGATACGTGTTGAACCATATAAATCCGCCTCCCGATATACCCCCTAAGGGTATGATTATATTTTAATTTTATACAATTATTTTATTATAGTCAATACTTTATAAAAGATTATATAATTTATTTTCTCCAACTTATAGATTTATATTATTTATTTTTTTAAATGTAAAAATTGAGATTCATATAGTTCTTTATATAAACCTTGCTCTTTAAGCAACTCTTCATGACTTCCTTTTTCTTCGATTCCTTTATCTGTTAAAACTAAAATTTCATCCGCATTTTTTATTGTAGATAGTCTATGGGCAACAACTATAGTTGTTCTGCCTTTACAAAGTTCCTCTAAGGATTTTTGTATCATATATTCAGTTGTATTATCTAAAGCTGATGTTGCCTCATCTAAAATCAATATAGGTGGGTTTTTTAAGAATACTCTCGCTATTGATATTCTTTGTTTTTGTCCCCCTGAAAGCTTGACCCCCCTTTCCCCTATATAAGTATCATATCCTTCTGGTAATGTCATTATAAATTCATGTATATTTGCTCTTTTAGCAGCTTTTACTACTTCTTCATCACTTGCATCATGCTTACCATATAATATATTATCTTTTATTGTTCCTGTAAATAAGAATACATCTTGTTGTACTATACCTATATTTTTTCTTAAAGATTCTAATTTTGTATCATATATACTTATATCATCAATATAAATATTTCCTTCTGTAGCATCATAGAATCTAGGAATTAAATTACAAAATGTAGTTTTACCTCCACCTGAAGGCCCTACTAATGCTAGCATTTTCCCTTGTTCTATATCTAGATCTATTCCTTCTAAGATATTTTTTTCATCATAACTAAAATGAACATTATCAAACTTTATATGCCCTTTTACATCTTTCAATTCTAGATTTCCATCATTCTCAATTTCTTCATCTATAATAGATATAAATCTTTTAAACCCAGTCATTCCATTTTGATATTGCTCCATAAAGTTAACTAATTTTTTAATTGGTTGAGTAAATAACTTTATATATAAAAGATATGCAAAGAAGTCTCCCAAATTTATAATATCTAAGTATGTGAATACTCCTCCAGCAATTAAAACTACATAATCTAAAATATCTATTCCAAAGCCAACACCTGCAAAATATTCAGCCATAACTTTATATGCTCTAGATCTAGCATTTTTAAACTTATTATTTCCATGTTCAAACTTATCTATTTCATGTTCATGAGAAACAAAAGCTTTAGTTATTCTTATACCTGAAAGTGAGTTTTCTAAATTAGAGTTTACTGCGGATGTTTCAACCCTAGTTTCCATAAAAGCACTCATCATTCTATTTTTTTGCTTTAATGTAAATAAAACTATAAATGGAATAAATGCAAATATAATAAGTGTTAGTGGAATATTTATTGTACTTAACACTACGAATGAGCCAATTAACATAACAAGAGAAATAAATAAATCTTCTGGCCCATGGTGAGCAAGTTCTGATACTTCCATAAGATCATTTATCATTCTACTCATTAAATCTCCTGTTTTATTGTTATCAAAATAACTATTAGGTAACTTTTGCAAACGCAAGAACATATCTTTTCTCATATCTCCCTGCATATGTACTCCCATAACATGTCCATAGTATTGCATAAAGTATCCACACCCTGCTTTTACTACATATATTATTAATAAAGTAATCCCAAATACAACTAGCATTCTAAGATTTTTATTGGGAATACTATCATTTACTAATGTTCTTGTCATCATAGGATAAACAAGGTCACATGCTGCTGCTATAAATGCAGCAGCCATATCTAAGAAAAATAATTTTTTATATGGCTTATAATAACTAATAAATCTCTTTACCATAAATAACCTCCTATTATTACTACATTAATTTTTATTATTCTTTAATAATAGCCCTATTGATAATTATTTTCAAGAAGTCTTTGATATTTTGAAATATTTTATTGAATTTTATCTATATATATCTACTATTAATCCTTGAATTTCATCAATTGATGAAGCTATATTTAAGTTTTCTCCTTCTCCATTTAAAAGAGATTTAGTTAAATCTTCAAGTTTTTGATCTATTGTATCTATTGTTATAAAATATTGAGTTTGCCAAAAACTAATATCCTTTTTTGTATCATACATAAATTTTAAAATTGATTCTAAATATTCCTTTATTAGCTTTTTATAAGCTATTACATCTCCATATGTTTTTGTAATTACTAATCTATTTCCCTTTTTATGAATATTTTCAATCATTTCCTTCAATTGCTCTTCTGATTTTCTTTCTCTAGCTTGATTAAAGCTTTGGGAAAAGTCTCTTTTTTCTGAAATCACTTTTGTATCTTGCTTCACAGGAGCTTTTCTATTAATTCTTCCTATTTCCATACTACTCACCCTTTCTCTAAAGATTATTATATCATTATTTAGAAAATATTTTCTCACTTTTTTTCCCATGTATTAATATTATTAAAAGTAATCATGATATACTTATATAGAGATTTTATTTTACAATTTTTAGAAGTGGGAGGAATTTTTATGTGGTTTAATGAAAGTTCAGAAGAAATAGTAAAGACTTTATCTTCTGATATTATTAATGGTCTTTCTTCAGAAGAAGTAAAGATAAGATTAGAAAAGGATGGCTTAAATAAACTTCAAGGAAAAAAGAAAAAATCTTTTTTACAACTTTTTATTTCGCAAATTAACGATATTATGATTTATATTTTATTAGTTGCAGCCATAATTTCTGCTATCGTTGGCGAAATAAGTGATGCAATAATAATTCTTTTTGTAATATTTATTAATGCAATAATAGGAGTTATTCAAGAATCTAAAGCTGAAAAAGCCTTAGAAGCTTTAAAAAATATGTCCACCCCTAAAGCTCTTGTTAAAAGAGATGGTCAAATTATTGAAGTTTCATCAGAGGAAGTTGTTGTTGGAGATATTGTTGTAATTGATGCTGGAAGATATATTCCGGCTGATTTAAGATTAATTGAAACTGCTAATTTAAAAATTGAAGAATCAGCATTTACAGGTGAATCTGTACCTTCTGAAAAAAATTCTGATATTATAGCTGAAGAAAATAATGTCCCTATTGGTGATCAGCACAATATGGCTTTTATGTCTACTCTAGCCACCTACGGTAGGGGTCTCGGCATTGTAATAGCTACAGGAATGAATACTCAAATAGGCAAAATAGCTAAAATGTTAGATGCTGAAGAAGAAAATATAACTCCTCTTCAAAAAAAGTTAGCTCAACTTGGTAAAATTTTAGGCTTTATGGCAGTAGGAATATCTATAATTATGTTTATAGTTTCTATGTTTCAAGGAAGAGATTTTCTTGAAATGTTCATGACATCTATAAGCTTAGCTGTTGCTGCTATTCCTGAAGGCCTACCTGCAATAGTTGCTATTGTACTTGCTCTTGGCGTCCAAAGAATGATAAAAGAAAATGCAATTATTAGAAAACTGCCTTCTGTTGAAACATTAGGTTCTGTTAATATAATCTGCTCTGATAAAACTGGTACATTAACAATAAATAAAATGACAGTAAAAAAATATTATGTTAATGGAGAAATTAATACATTAGATGAAATTAATCTTAATAATGATGAAAGTAAGATTTTAGTTCATGGTATGATTTTATGTAACGATGCTACTTCTAAAAGCGGAGTACAAACTGGTGATCCTACAGAAGTTGCTTTAATTGATGTAGGAAATAAATTAAATATATTCAAGGAAGATTTAAACACTTCTCATGAGAGAGTAAATGAAATTCCTTTTGATTCTGATAGAAAGCTTATGACAACAGTAAATAGTTATAATAATGCTTTTACCGTTTTTACTAAGGGGGCTATAGATAGTATTTTAAAAATATCTAATAAAATATTGGTTAATGGAGAAATTAAAGAATTTACTAATGAAGAAAAAAATAAAATTCTTTCAGCTTCAAATATAATGTCTGATGATGCTTTAAGAGTTTTAGCTTTAGGTTATAAAAATATAGAAAATGAACATGTTGCTATAGATGAATTGGAAGAAAATCTAATCTTTGTAGGCTTTATGGGTATGATAGATCCTCCTAGAGAAGAAGTAAAAGGCTCAATTCAAGTTAGTAAGAATGCTGGTATTAGAACTATAATGATAACAGGCGATCATAAAAATACAGCTGTTGCTATTGCCAAAGAACTTGGTATAGCTAATGATATATCTGAAGCTATGTCTGGAAGTGAAATAGATAGTTACTCAGATGAGGAATTTACTAAAATAGTTAATAATTATAGAGTTTTCGCTCGTGTATCTCCTGAGCATAAAGTTAAAATTGTAAAAGCCTTTAAATCTCATGGAAATATAGTTTCTATGACAGGTGATGGTGTTAACGACGCCCCATCTTTAAAAGCAGCAGATATAGGTGTTGCAATGGGAATTACAGGAACTGATGTTGCAAAGGGTGCTGCTGATATGGTTTTAACAGATGATAACTTTACTACAATTGTCAAAGCCGTTGAAGAAGGAAGAAATATATTTAATAATATAAAAAAATCTATTCTATTCTTATTAAGCTGTAACTTAGGAGAAGTTGTTGCTTTATTTGTTGCAATATTATTAAATTGGGCTTCACCTTTATTACCTATACACATTCTTTGGGTAAATCTAATTACAGATAGTTTCCCTGCTCTTTCTTTGGGTGTTGATCCTGGAGATAAAAGTGTTATGGATGTTCCTCCAAGAAATCCAAAGGAAAGCTTATTTGCAGGTAAAATGGGGAAACTATTAATAATAAATGGTATCCTAATAGGTATAACAACTTTATTTGCTTTTGTACTTGGAGAATACTTATATCCAGAATCATTAAGACACGCTCAAACAATGGCATTTGTAGTTCTTAGTGTTTCACAATTATTTTATTCTCTTGCTATGAGAAATGAAACTAAATCCTTATTCCAAGTTGGAATACTAAAAAACAAATGGTTAATTGCATCAGTGTTATTTGGAATACTATTACAATTCATTATAATAACAATACCATTCACTGCAGAAATCTTTAAAGTCTATTCACTAGAATTTAAAGATTGGGTAATAGTTATCTTAATTTCATTAATTCCATTTGTTGTTAACGAAATAATTAAAATATTCTTTAGAATGAATGAAAGAAAAAAATAAAAATTTATTACTAAATTTAAAATTGAAATATAAAGGCGAAGATAAATAGATATACTCCATAAGCTAAATAGCTGCGCAAAGAAGTACTAAGCTCGGAAAAACCACTATGCCAAGAGTTTTGGTTAAACTCACTACGCTCAAACAAACCAACAACACTAAGGCATAGTAGTTCTTCCTTCACCAAGTACTTCTAATTGCTCACTATATACTTATTTCACATATTCTATTTATCTTCGCCAACTTATATTAAGAACTTAAAATAATATTGAATCAAATTTAATTATTATTCATATCTATATTAATTTTATTATCATCAAGGAATTGTCTTAAAACCTTTATAAATTTATTATAATCAGTACAGTTAAAGTACATAAAACTATCTCCACCATGATGAAAATATATTAACTTAATCTTGTCTTTATGATTTACTAATTTAACCTTATTAACTTTATTCCATCTACAAGAATCACCTTTAATTCCGATAACCCTTGATTTGTAATACCCTTTCTAGAAAATGCTCCTAGTAAAAATAGTATTGAATACATTATTCCAGATATTAGTTCATTTGTATTGGTATAATAAAAAAAGTTAACTATTAAAATAAAAACCGATGCCGACAACATAATTACGCAATATACCTTATTAATTGAAGCTTTAATCAAATAAAACTTCTGTCCAATTAATGTAATAAAAATTAATGCAGAAACTAAGATTATATCAAAATTATCATGAATCTTCATAACAAAATACCTCTTTTATAAATTCTATAATTCTTATTATATATACTTATTTTCCCATCATCAATCATAAGTTAAATATTAATAAAAGAAAAAACCGTTCCTAAGATTTTTTACTTAAGCACAGTTTTAATTTACAAATATTTAATTCCATAACTCAGCTCGCCTGAGTTATTTCCTCAATTCTTCATTCTTCATTTTTAACTATTAATTTAAAATATGTTTCCTTCTTCCAAAATTCCATCCTTCATTGAATATATCTTGTCAGCCACTTTTTCTGCAAAACTCATATCATGTGTTATTATAAGCATACTCATTCCATCCTTTGCAAGGCTTCTTATTAAAGTTGCGACTTCTCCTGTTAATCCAGGATCTAAGGCTGAAGTTGGTTCATCAAAACACATAAGCTTTGGATTTAATGCTAAGGCTCTCCCTATTGCAACTCTTTGTTTTTGCCCTCCAGATAACTCATATGGATAGTTATTTATTTTATCACTTAATCCTAGAAATCCTAGAATCTCTTTAGCATTTTTCTTTGCATTTTCTTCGCTTTGTTTTAAAACCCTTTTAGGAGCTTCTATTAAGTTTTCTAAAACACTCATATGTGGGAATAAGTTGAAGTTTTGAAATACTAAGCCTATTTCTCTTCTTGCTTCATTAAATTCTTCTTTCCCTTTATAAACCCCATTTTCACATAAAAACTTATTATCTATTTCCATGCTTCCTGCATCACAAAACTCTAATCCATTTACACATCTTAATAAAGTTGTTTTACCACCACCAGAAGGACCAACTATTACTGCTATTTCTCCACTTTTTATTTCTAAATCTATTCCTTTTAAAACTTCAAGCTTTCCAAAGTTTTTCTTTAACCCTTGAATCTTTAGCATAACTTTTCCTCCTATTCATAGTAATTAAACTTCTTTTCAATAAATTCTAAAACTTTTGTTATTATTCCATTAAATATTAAATAAACTACTGCTACAACTACAAAAGGCATTATAGATGAAAGCCTGTTTGAAGCTATTTTAGCTATCTTTAAAAGTTCATCTAATCCTACCACATAAATTAAAGCTGTATCTTTGACTAAAGTAACAACTTCACTTGCTACTGGTGGAAATATTTTCTTTAATGCTTGTGGCATTATAATTCTAAAAAATGTGTCTTTTTTACTTAAGCCTAATACTTCTGCACCTTCAAATTGACCTTTATCTATAGATAATATTCCCGCCCTAAATATTTCTGCAAAATATGCTCCGTAGTTTAAAACCATAGCTAATATTGCTGCTGGAAATCTAGGAATACTTATATTTAATAAAGGTAACCCAAAAAATATAAATAATATTTGTAAAAGTAAAGGTGTTCCCCTTAATATTAATACGTAAGCACCTGTTATTGATTTTAAAATACTTATTTTAGAAATCCTTCCTAGTGCAATAATAACTCCTAATGGAATAGAGAAAATAAGAGTAATTGCAAATATTTCTATTGTTACTTTTAATCCCTCTAAAGCCTGTGGAATAAAAGTTATTATTTCGTTCATTAATTCCAAAGTAAACACCTCTTTCTTAGTCATTTTATAATTTTATTTAGCTATTATATTATCTCCAAACCACTTTTTAGAGATTTCTCCTGCTTTTCCTTCTTGAACTAATTCATCAAAAGCTTTATTAAATGCTTCTACTAATTCTTTATCATCTTTTCTCATACCAACAGCATAAGCTTCTTTTCCAAAATCATCTTTTAACACTTTATACTTATCAGCACCTCTTTGATTTATATAATATTTAGCTAATATTTCATCAGCAACAACTGCATCCAATCTACCTGCTTCTAAATCCATTAAAGCTTCATTATTAGTTTCAAATGTAACTATTTTGCTATCCTTAAAAGTATCTACTATATTTCCATCAGCTTCAATTGCATCAACAGCACTTGATTGATTTTGTGCGCCTACTCTTGCTCCATTCAAATCTTCTTTTGAATTAATTTTTGAATCTGATAATGTTATTATAACTTGTCTATTATTTAAATATTCTTTTGAAAACTCGACTTTTTCTTTTCTTTCGTCTGTTACACTATATCCATTCCATATAAAATCTATATTACCGTTATTAAGTTCAGTTTCTTTCATACTCCAATCTATTGGCTGAAATACTATTTTCTTTCCTAATTTTTTTTCCATTTCTTTAGCAAGATCTATATCAAACCCTGTATATTCTCCATTTTCATCTTTAAATCCCATTGGCACAAATGTATCATCAAATCCTAATACTAGTTCATCCTTATCCATAGAATTCACTGTTTTTTTTCTGTACAAGATATCATTGCAAAAGATACTAATATTAATAAATACCCCACTAATAATTTTTCATCATTTTCATATATAAAATCCCCCTTTTTATGCTTTACATTATTTATATTTCTTTCTTTATTTAATACTTTATCATAGTAAAGTATTAAAGTCAAATAAAAAATACGACATTTTAAATATCGTATTTTTTATTTTTATATAAATTACTTAAATACTATCAATTTCAAAGATAATTTATGAAAATGTATAATATTTATTATAACTTTCATAATTGTTTTTTTAAAATATATATCATATATGATGTTATAGGAATTATAGCTATCCAATAAAAGGTTCCTATTTGTAACTCTTGTAATTTAATTAAATGTCTGTATAGTATTATACTTGAATAAATGAAATCTATAAATATAGTTAAT
>NZ_ASRV01000097.1 GCF_000401215.1 Clostridium sartagoforme AAU1
TATAAATATAGTTAATATAACAGAATCTTCAACTTTAATATAATAATTAATTACTGATAATAGACATAAAACTAAAAGCATAATTAAATTTTCATATTTAAAATTAGTTCTAATAATGTTTGAAGAAATAGCTAAAAAGAAATTATATATAATAAATACTATTATATTTATATTTTTTCTATACATTAATATCTAGCTCCTTTTTATCATCAGTATTATTATCACTTTAAAAATCTCTATTCCTAATATTATTTATCTGTATTTACTAATAATTTTTATTTGAATTTTCTTTTCTTATTTTTTATTAAATACATTATTGTTGATGCAAGTAAAAATATAAATATTAAAGCTACAATTATTAATATTCCCCTTGAAGATTTATCTAATCCTATAATCTTTTCATATACTGGTTTTTTATCTTCTTCTTTAAATCTAAATTTTCTTATATCTCCATATTCATCTATAATTATTGAATCTCCTGTAAGTTTATTTACCTCGTTAGAACTTTCTAAGTAACTTAATGAGTTTAATAGTATATCATTGTTAGGAGCTGTTAATACTAACATTGCTTTTTGAGTATTATATGGAGATAAATCTAATTGAAACATTGATATATTAGAGTTAAAGGGCTCTGTTAAATATAATTTCTCATTTCCTATAAAATAATTATAATTATCATCGTACTTAAACCATAATTTTTTATTTAAATCTTTAATTAAAGTATTTGTAGATGGTGTACCATATACTATTAAATTCTTATTCTTTTCTCTTCCATTTAAATTTGAATATCTTGATACATCTATTTCGCCAACATTACCATTTATTTCTTTTCCAATTACAGAAAAACATTTTCCTAGTGAAGTAAGTTCTTTAGATGATAAGCTATCTGGAACCGAAATCAAAACATCATTGAATCTATTATCTAAAGCAAATGGAGCTGGATATTTTTCGAAAAAGTATCCTAATGAATTTTGAGTTTCTGAATAAATATATGAACTTCCATCTATTAATGCCCATGGTGTTTCTTCCTGCCTCATTTCACAATAAGAATCTATAAGTTCTAAATCAAAAGCTAGTTTTATCTCTATATAATTGTTTTTTATTATATTGCTAGGAATCGAAAGTTCTAATGTATCTGCTAAAGCATTTTCTTTTTCTAATTTTTTGCTTCCTATTGCAATATTGTTTATGTAAACAGTTATAAGGGATTTATTAAAATTCAAATTATCAGAATATCTAAAATTTAATTTTATATTTGTACCCTCAGCAACTATTCTATTTTTAGGAATAAGATATGATACTGTTCCTGTTCTTCTAAAGGGCCCTTTAAACTGCATTTCACTAATTCCCATACTTTCAAAGGTTATTAGCTTATTAACTTCTTCTACTTTAATTTCTTCATTGATATTTTCGCTGATTATAAAAGTATCGTTATTTACTTGAGTTGTTAACTCACTGTTCATTAAAAACTTTATAGCTTTTAAATTTATGCTATCATTTTCAGAACATATAAGCATTACTTTTACATCCTCAAAGTCACCTTTATAAGGAGAATTCCCTAACTTTATAATTGAATTATTTGATAAGTCTATAGTACTTACATCCTTAAATGCATTGCTTATCTCATTGGGTATTGAATTTTTACTTCCGATAAAAATAATATTGTTATTATTTTTTGTTTTATTAAATCTGAGTACTTTATGATTTCTGACTTGTATTTTGTATTAGTATCATTTTTGCCTAAATAAGATGATAGAAGCAAAGCATTCTTCAAATCCATATCTGTGTAATCATCTGACAGTACTATTTGTGTTATCTGTGATGTATTATTCTTCACAAATGGATATGGAAAATTTTTTATTATGTTATCTGTGATTTTTTCTTTATAATTTATGTTCAATTTAGAATTCTTTTTTATTATCATCCAATTAGCTGTATTAATATCATCTGTACAAGGTTTATCTGTTATTCTACAATATCCATCTATTTTAAATTCATTAAACCCTTCCTTTAAGTTATCTATTGGCACCTTAGCTTTATATTTTGCACTTCTTGTTTAGGGTTATAAACTAATTTAGATGAGTAGAAAGGAACTCCATTTATATTAAATGTTATATAAGAATCTTTTGTTACATCTACTAATTGGTTTACTGATAAGTTTATTTCTATATCAACATTTTCTATACTCCACCATTTATCTATATTGAAATAAATGCTATGACTTGTGAAAACTCCCTTAAAGGTAATATCATCATTTATAACTTCATTTTTTATATAACTTTTACTGCCTATATTATTATTTTGCTCTGCTAACACTACATTTTCAAATGACGATATAAATAATATAATGCTTAATATGACTATAGTTAGTAAACGTTTAATATTGAAATCATAGCTCTTCATTAATTCCACTCCTTTAAAACCTTTCTGTTTTGTACCATTTAACTTCTCTTTTAAATATTACATCTTTAATGTAATTATAAAATCCTAACGCAGCTACAATTCCCCATAGTTTACAATATGTAAAATACATGATTATAACTATTATAGTATTTTTTATTGATAACTCACCCTTTTCAGTAGATATTGCAACTAATATAGATAAAACAAATACCGAATATGCCATTATCCAAAGTATTGTATTATAACCAACTATATTTATATGTACAACTTCTATTGCTCCTAATAAAAATATAGCATCTGATATTATGGTTGCAGATAAAAAGAATACATAAATAAGAATATAATATAAAATATCAAACCTGGTTGCCCCTGCTGATTTATCAAATATGTACTTAAAGTTTTTAAGAACTACATAAATATTTCCTTTTGCCCACCTAGATCTTTGCTTAAACCATACATTAAGGGTCTGTGGCTCTTGCTCCCAAGTTACTGATAAAGGCATAAATTTTATTTTATATCCCATTCTATACATTCTAAAACTTAACTCTGTATCTTCAGTTATAGCTTTTGTATCCCATCCATTTATTTCATCTAATATCTTTCTTCTTATTACAAAGTTTGTTCCTGGAATAGTGCATAGTTTAAATAATTTCCATCTGCCAGCCTGTGCCATCCATTGAAATGTTAATGTTTCTATATTTATAAACTTTGTAAGTATATTTACATTTTTATTTCTACATCTAAACTTTCCTATAACTGCTCCTAATTTTTCATCACTTACTAATGTCTTTATTAAATATTTTAATGCTTTCTTTTCTGGAGTATTATCTGCATCATATACTGCTAATATTTCTCCTTTGCTTTGCTTATAACCTATATTTAATGCAGTAGATTTTCCTTTTCCTCCTGTAGTTTTATCTGTATTTATAATTATAAAATTTCTATTTTTATATTCTTCTTTAACTTTACCTAGTATTTCTGCTGAATTATCACTTGAATTGTCATTTATTATTATTACTTCATATTTATCTTTAGGATACTCTAATTCTAATAAAGCTTTTGCTGTTTTTTCTATTACTTTTCCTTCATTATGAGCAGGTACTAGTACTGAAACAAAAGGATATTCTTTTAGCTCTTGCACTAAGTTTTCCTTTAGTATATCTAAATAATATAAATATCCTCCTATAACTAAAATTACGTTAATAAATATTATTAACCAAATAACTATGAGGGAATATAGGATTATATAATCAAATATATTCATTTTTATTCTCCTATTTAAAAAATTTGTTTCTATCTAAATTTCTACTTCGAATTCCTATTATTAAGAATATAAAACTAGCTATTGTAGTTAATAATATTATCCATCTATTTGCATAAGATAAGTCAATTTCCTCATTATTAGTAGTATCTTCAACTTCTCTTATAAACATATTTTCAAAATCTTTTATGGATATAAACTTTTGAGAATTCACATTAATATTATTAAGAAAAATGTTCCCATTTTCTTTCTTTATAATATCTTCTCTCATGTGAACATAAGAATTCATATTCATAAAATCATTAAAATGTATTTGATTTTCTTTTATTGTATCTAAATTATTTTTAAAAACTTCAAAATCAGTATCACTTCTTAAGGTTATTGCTATATTATTTAAATAATTGCTTTTATTATTAAAATTATTATATGGAACTTTTTCTATAACATTTTCTTTTTTGTTTATTTTCATATTATATTTACTTATTTTTATATCTTCATCTATTGGTGTTATAAATAAAGTATTACTTGTATCTAAATATTTATTTATATCAGAAAAGTAAATCCAATCTTCTGATATATCTATTGCAGTTGCGTAAACTAAGTAATCTTGAAAACTCTTTTGTGACATAATCATTTTACTTGATATTTCTTTTATATCTGCGCTTACATTATCTTTTTGATATATATATGGGTAGTGCAATATTATAGATCCACCTCTACTCTCAGCATATCTTAAAACCTCCATATATCTTTTCATGGCCTCAGAATTTTTATTGTTAAATATAGGCATAGATGATATTATAAATGGTATTCCTTTATTGTATAAGTAGTCTATTTTTTTTAATAACTCATTTAAATCATCAAATGGATACGCTTCATCTAACATAAAAAATATTTTGTTGTTTTTTTTTGACATTCTTAATATCGCTTCTCTTACAGTTTTGTTTTTATCATAATCTTCTAAGTTTTTTATTCTTATAACTTCACTTATTTCTTTGTAAAATAAATTTTCTTTTTCTTCATCACTATTTATAATTAGCAAAATTTTATTACTATAACTAGCTAATATATTAATAATATTTTCTTTAAATTCTTCTGGTTTATTCTTAAGTAAAATTATTTCATCATAGCTATTAAAATTTATATTTTCTATTTCTTCTAAATTAATAACCTCTAAGCTACTTTCTAAATTTAATGATGATTTTATTACTTCATTTAGCAAATTAAGTTTTTCTCCATAAGCTTTATAAGAATCATATGTTATAAGTATATTTTTTTCTTTTGCACTAGTATAATTTTTTATAGAGAGAATATTAAATGATAGTATAAAAGATATTATAATTAGTATTGATTTTCCTTTACACGTCATACTCTAATTCCTTTTCAGCTTTTTTCAGAAGTTCCAATGGATCCTGTATATCTCCTTCATAGGTATAAGATCCAACTTGAATTTCTAAGTTTATATTTTTATTAAATTTTCTATCCTTCATTTCTATATTTTTTATATTTTCTTTCAATCTATTTTCAACTACCTTTGAACCTGAATTATCAGAAATTAATATGTACACAAAAGTGCTATCATTTAATATATATTTTCTATCTTCTACTCTTAAGGACTCACTTAATACTCCTGATGATTTTATTAATATGTTATTAAAATAATCTCTTCCCACTATAGTTTTTAATCTATCTCCATACTTAAACTTTACAATCATAATTGTTATTGGTATGTTGTATCTTTTGTTCATACTTATATATATTGGTATTTCGTTAGTAAAAGCCTTTATATTTCTATCTCCTGTTAATGGATTTATCATAACTAGTTCCTCATTTAAGTCTTCTAATTCTTCCACCTTATTTTGAAGTAATAGTATATTCCTTGAAACTAATGAAACAATAACAGCTGTTAGTGGCATGAAAACTATCCACAAATAAACTTCATTATTTAAAGATATTCCTGTTGATATGTTTTGATATAAGTTATATGTTCCATAAATGAAATCTATTATTAAAGTTATCACTAAAGATATTGTCACATTAAAATAGTAACTAATTAATGCAATTATCATTAATATTGTTAGCATAATATAGTTTTCAAAATTTACTTGAAAATTTAGAAATGTAATTATAATTGAAAGAATAAAAAAATATGCTATTAATAGATTAATATAAAAATCCACTGCTTTTCTTTGATTTTCATCTTTCATTATTTTATCCTCCCTTTAGAATCTTTTTTACTAATGATATTACTTAATAAACATACTATCATTAAATCAAAACTTAAATTGTACATAAATACATGTTTTGATAAGTCTGCATCTCCTGCCCCTATTATTGATATAAATATTTGAGATAAACCTATTATTAGTGCATATAATACCCCTTCTTCAAATAGTAACCCTTCTAAATTGCCTAACTTAAATTCTTTTATATATTTCTTATAAGAAAAAATTAAATATATACAAATATATATTACTGATATGATAAAACCCTTTGGCATAATACTTTCTTTAAAAGAGCTCCATAATACAAAAAAGTTAGATCTTTTCCCATAAGCCTTACCTTCAGATTTTTCATAGTTCCCCATAACTTTTGGTCTTATTGAATATGAGTTTTTAAAAGCTAAGTCAGACATTTTTATTAAAGCCTTGGGGTTTTTAATATAATATAAAAGAATACTAAAGACAGAATATTTACTATAAAACTCTTCTTTTAATCTTTCATCGTCTGGATTTACCATTGGTATTTTCTCAAAAAATATTTCATTTTGTAGAAGTGAGTATTGATTATATATGTCAAAGTTATTTAGTATTTTATCTGGTTCTTCTTCATATAATAAAACACCTCTTGTTATAGCATGATATCTATTTATATAATCAAAATCTCCCTTAATGGATTTATAGAAATATACTGAATTTGTTATTAAAATATTATTAAAATTATAGATACTATTCTTACCTTAATATCCCTTTTTAGAAATATCACTCTTACCAAAAGTATTGATGCTAGTATTCCTATTGGTGATAATTGCTGTTTTGATCCTAAAAGCAAATATGTAGATATTCCAAATAAAATTAAATTATTTATATTAAACTTATTAAACTTACACATATACAAAAATATTCCTATACTATATAAAAAGCAGCATATGTTTACCGATTCACCATAAAATGAATTATAATAAGCAATGTATGCAGTATCTGAAAATATAATTGTAATTAAAAATACTAATATAACTTTATATTTTTATTATTTATATCTTCTAGCAATACTCTACTAATAAAATAAAGTGCTACTGCTTGTATAATTATATATATTATTGATAAAAACCTTATATCAAAAACATCATCTTTAGTTATTAACTTATCTATAAATATAGCTAGTTTTATAAATGTAGATTGAGTGGAAATAAGAGTTGTTTCTAACTCATTATTATATTTATATATTCCATAGCTTTTATTAAAATATCCAAAAAATATATCTTCATTTTCTTTAGGTAAATGATATAAATCATTTTGACTAATAATTCTATAGTAGTCTCCATTGTCAGCCATACCTATTATTGGAGGAATAAATAATGTTATTATACTAATTAATAAAAATAATATTACTGACAACATGGAGTAATTTATTTTATTTAATATATTTTTCATATAAATCTCCTGTTTAAATATATTCAAATATTTAAATTAATGAAATTTACTATTAATATTGAAGTTCTATTATAAATTTCATTTATATTTTGTATATATTTTTCTCTTAATAAATAAATATATACAAAAAGAGACAGCATTAATCTGTCTCTTTATAATAATATTTTATTTTAATCTAGTTCCTTCTTTCTCTTGAACTATTTTCCCATCCTTCATTAATCCACCTAAAGCCATTTTGAAATAATTTTTACTTGTATTAAAAGTAGCTTTAATATCATCTGGATTTGATTTATCATTAAATGGCATGAATCCGCCATTCTTTTTTAAATATTTTAATATATCTTCTTGAATTTGATCTCTTTCATTTAACCTTGTTTTTCTTGGTGTTAATCCTATTATCCCATCTTCATATATTCTTTTTACTCTTAATTTCATTTCAGTTCCTGGATAAAAATCTATGTAATACTCATTTGGTAATATCATGCCTTTATATTTTGAATCTATTGCTACATGGATAGTTCCACTTTGGCCTTTTGAATAAATTTGAGCTATAACTTCTTCTCCAACTTTAAATTCTTTTTCTTCATCTTTTGCATTTAATATATAGTTTTCAACATCTGTAGTTGCTGCTATTCTTCCAGTCTTATCTAAATACACATAAAACAAATATTTGCTTCCAGTATGTAATTTAAACCTTTGCTCTTTAATTGGAACAAAAATGTCTCTATCTAAGCCAAAGTCAATAAATGCACCAAATTCTGTTTGAAATACCACTTTCAAATATGCAACCTCACCAACAGTAACCAAAGGCTTTTTAAATGTTGCTATTGGTCTATCCTTAGAATCTCTATACACAAAGACCTCTACCTTTTCTCCGACTTGTATACTTTTCCCTTCTGCTACTGATTTAGGTAATAGTACATCAACTTTGCCTTCATCACCTAAATAAAACCCAAATTCTTTTTCTCTTTTAACTTCTAAAGTATTATATTTTCCTATATTAATCATTTTTCCTCCTGATTTATAAGTATTTTTTACTTAACTCAACATAATTATTGGCAGATCTTTCTATCCCCTTAATTTCATCCTCTGTCAGTTTTCTTATAACTTTAGCAGGACTTCCGAGAATAAGAACTCCTTCTTCATATTCTTTGCCTTGGGGCACTAAAGATCCTGCTCCTATTATAGTATTTTTGCCAATTTTAGCTCCGTTTAATATTATTGATCCCATACCAACTAAAACATTTTCAGAAATTATGCAACCATGAATTATTGCTCCATGTCCTATAGTTACATTTTTTCCTATATTAGTTTCACAATGAGAGTCTACATGAACAACTGAATTTTCTTGAATATTACTATTTTCACCAATATAAATTTTATTCATATCGCCTCTTATTCTAGTTCCAAACCAAATATTAACATTCTTTTCAATAACAACTTCTCCTATTATATCAACACTTTCTGATATATAGCAAGATTTATCTATCATGGGCTTTTTATTATTAAATTCTTTTATCATTTATAATCCTCCAATTAATTTCTCTTAAAGTTATTTTATCATTAGTGAATATTATTGTCATTATTTATAGATATTCAATACTATATATAGAATAAGTAATAATTTATAAGGAGCTTATTTTGGGAAGAAAAAAACATAAACAAATAAAAGATTTTGATGAAAATAATATGAAGTTTTATTATGGTATTCCTCACTGTCATACAGAATTTTCAACTGGCAAAGGTTCTCCCATAGAAGCTTATGAGTATGGTTATAAATCTGGATTAAATTTTATGTTTATAACAGATCATAATTCTTTTTTATCTAGTGAAATATCAATTAAAGACGATAAATATTCTAAATTTCAAGGTACTAAGGTTTATGCAGCTAAAGTAAGAAAAAAATATGATGATTTCTTACCTTTAGTTGGATTTGAATGTAAAACTTATCTCTATGGAGATTTAAATATAATGAATTCTTCAAGTTTCTTTACAGGCTCTGTTAAAGATTTGAAAATTTTAGCTTTATGGATGTTGAATAATCCTGATGCATTTATTTCTATAAATCATCCCCATAAAAATATAAAAGCTTTACCCTACAATCCTGTATTGAATAAATTAATAACATCTATAGAAGTTGGAAATGGCAATCCTTCTCACAAATATACACGACATGATAAATACTACTTTAGCTTGCTAGATGATGGTTGGAAACTAGGTGCTATCAATGGCCAAGATAATCATAAAATGAATTTTGGAGACTCCGAAAATTTAACTGTTTGCATTTGTAATAGTTTATCTACTGAAGATATTATATCTGCTTTTAGAGAAAGACGGACTTATTCTACTGAATCACGCTATCTAAAATTATACTTTACTATAAATGATAATTTCATGGGAAAAGAAATTTTTATTACTTCTGATAAACTTAAATTTATGATATTTACAGAGGATATTAAATATAAAATAAAAGAAATACAAATCATAACTAACAAGGGCAAAATTATAAGGACTATAGAAAATATAAATTTAAGTAGTATAAAATATCTATATGAGCATAAAAGGGAAGAAGATGAAAGCTGGTATATAATAAAGGTATTTGAAGAAAATGATAATATCGCATTTAGTTCTCCTATTTTTATAAATGACACTAACTTAAAAATATAAGTTTATTTTCAATGTATTACCCTTTATAAAATATATTTAATATAAAATAAGTAGGACATATACTATAATACTTTATAATATATGTCTACTTATATGCTAATTTTACTTTTTTTGATTTTGTATATGCTTAGCTCTATTAGGTTTTGCCTTTGGTCTTATTTCAATTTTCTTTTCCTTCATCTTTGGTCCACCTGTATTTTGAATATCAAAGAACCATAAAAAGAACCAAACTATTACTAAAGTAAGCAACATATTTATCCAAGTGTTACTTGTTCTAATGAAAAATTGAGCTACAAATAAAACTAATGCTATTGCTAATGGAATCCACTTATTTATTCTCACTTTTGAAAATACATATTTTTTCCTAAATTAAATAATAAAATCATTAATCCTATAGTTACTGCAAAATATAATATAGCAATAAGTATTTGCACGATATAATTCCTCCTTTAAAAGCTTCTATTATTATATTAAAAGAAATATTTCATATTTTCAAGTCATATCAGGTTAATACTTAAAATAAATTGCGAATATAAAGGCTACGATAAATAGATATGTTTCATAAGCTATAAACTATGAACTGAAAATTGCTTTGCAATTTATATCATAATCTGTTCCCTGTTACCTGTTACTTGTTCCCTTATATCTATTACGTTAAGCCAAAACTGTAAACTGTGAATTGTACACTATGAATCCAATAAATAGTATTTATTACTAATATATTAATTTTTCCTATTTTATTTATTAAATTTATTATAATTCCCTTCTATTTTAATAAATTATTTGATAGAATATAGTAAGAAATTAAAAAATGTTAATAAGAGGTGATTCTATGAGTTTAAATTTAACATATCAATTAGATGAATTAGATCTACAAATTCTAGATTTATTAATAAAAGATTGTAGAACTCCTTACTTAGAAATAGCAAGAATTTGTCATGTAAGTGGTGGAACTATACATGTGAGAATGAAAAAAATGGAAGAGCTTGGTATAATAAAGGGAACAAGAATTCTTTTAAATTTACCTAAATTAGGTTATGACGTATGTTGTTTTGTTGGTATATATGTAGATAAAACATCTTCATTTGATTCAGTTTTTGAAGAGTTATCAAGAATTAAGGAAGTTGTCGAATTACATTTAACAACAGGTAACTATTCTATTTTTGCTAAAGTAGTTTGTAAGAATATTACTGATCTTCAAGATATATTGCTTAATAAAATTAATACTATTACTGGTATTCAAAGAACTGATACTATAATATCTTTAGATCAACCAATCGATAGAAATATCACTATTTAAAATACATAAAAAACTTTCCTGTGGTTATACTATTAATTGTAAACCTATTATAAAAGGAGTGTTTTTAATGAAAGTTTTAGATTCGATAGCACTTATATTAGTTATAATTGGAGCTATTAACTGGGGATTAATTGGATTTTTTCAATTTAACTTAGTTGATACGTTATTTGGAACTATGACTGCATTTAGCAGAATAATTTATGCTTTAGTTGGTATAGCTGGAATCTATTCACTATCCTTCTTTGCTAAAGATAAATTTCTTGGTTCTAATGACTAAAATAATATAGTGTTTTAAATTTAAATTAAGAAAGTGTGGTTATCCACACTTTCTTAATTTTTATAAATCTTTTATATTGCCAAATTCATAGCCTAAAGATTCTACGCAATTAACTATTTGTTTTAATATAGAGTTCTCATTATACTTATAATTTATTTCTCCGTTTTTATCTATTGAAATATCTACATCCTTTATTTCAACACTTAGATGATAAAATAAGCTTAACTCTTCATTATTTCTTTTATTTCTTATTCTACTAAGAATTGCTTTCCCATCATCATCTACATATCCCATTGGAGTTGGTATATATTTTGTAACTTTATTTATTTTACTTGTAATTATATTTTTATTATATATTCCTATGGAAGGTTCATAAATTATCTTAAAATATTCTTCAAAAATCTCTTGTTGCTTATGGGTTGTCCTATAGTGTGGTGTTTCCCAAAAGCTAATTGGTATATTTACTTTATTTGCAATTTTCAGTGCATTTTCTACCCTTGTCCTAATTTCCTTTTCATCCTTATATCCATCATCGCCAAACTCAAAACCTGAAATACTATTAGTATCTTTATATTGATGAGTATATCCATGTAACCCTACATTTCCACCTCTATTTAAAAGATAATCTAAAGTAAAAATGAAATTTGAATTTTGAATAGAATCTTTTTTGATACATCATTATCTATATTATAGGTATTATTTATATATCTAGGTACCCATGCTACACTAAAGCTTTCTTTGTTTTCATTCATATAATCAGCAACTTTTCTTACTTTTTCTAGAGCACCTTTAGTAATATATACATCTCCTGCAGTAAAATCTTCAAATCTTATAAATGCTTTTTTCTTTTTATTTCTTTTTATTTGTTTCTCTTTGTCTACTTCTGTTAATGTTTTTTTAGATATGTATATACTATTTTTTTCATAATCCCAATAGGTGTTTAATTTTAAGATTTCACACAAATCAAAAAATGATATGTAATATTCATTATCCTCTTTTAATATATCACCTCTTAAATCGGTAATTTTATTATCTTCTTCATAAGTTTTTTATTTAGATCAATATTCGCAAGATTTTTTATTATTATATCGTCCTTATCTACTTCTTCTTTATTCCCAAAATAACTTAAAAATTCTGATAACGGAATATAAAATCTATTGTTCTTGTATAATATGTTTTTATTAAAATTCATTTTATTATTTTTTAAATAAAATGATAAGTTATATGGGATTCTTTTAAAACTATTTTTTTCTTCTTCATTTACATTTTTAGACTTTAGTTCTTCTACAACCCTTGCTCCTTTTGTATTATAATACTTCTTCTTTAAATTATGACTCTTTAATAAATTAAACCCAATCAGATTTAAACTTATTATAAAAATAATTGATACTAAGAAAATTATGTAAGTTTTTTTCATAATGTTATACCCCTATAAATAATTTAAGTTTACTACCTAATAGTAATTTATATTGTATAACTAAAAAACCTACTTTTGAAGTAGGTTTTCTTAATTATTTATTTCATTTCTTTAATAATATCAAATAATTCTATTGCCGCTTTTCTTGGGCCTTCTTTTTCTTGACCATCTATAGCTAAACAAGTTTTTATTTGCCCAACTTTAACAGATCCATTGAACATAGCCTTAAAATATCTTTCTATTAATATATCTGTTTCTTTTTGTTTTTGCGCAGGTCCAAATGGATTTGCAAAATAACTTTCTACTAATCCTTTTTCTGAAGTTGTTCCTTTCGCCATTCTAGCGCCTGATTTAAATATTTCTATAGCATCTTTAGTATTTTCAAAGTATTCTATAGCATTTTCGCCCTCTTCCACCGATGTATAATTATTAGCATATAAGAATAAATCTACTTCATATCCTTTTACTATTTCTTTATATGGAGCAACTGGCATTACTAATCTAGCATTTATTTTATCAGGATTCATAAAAATACTTCTATCGATTTCTTTAAAGGCATATCCTTGGTCTAAATCATCTAATCTAACAAATGCTCCTATTTCTGTTCCATATCCAATTATCTTTCCATCTATTTCTTTAAATGTTCCCATATCATCAAATATCACTGTCATATTACTTATATGATCTTCACTTAATGTTCTAAATGCTTCTAAACTTTCTGATTTTCCTGCTCCACTATCTCCCATGATAACAACATTTGCTGTTTTACCATCCTTAAGCTCTATATTAACCATAGCTCCATGTATTGGTAAATATCCTCTTTTAATCATGACTAAATTGTGTAATGTAAGAGTCATCTTCTTCATATATCCAAAATAATCAATATCAACAGAATGATTTACATATCCTAACATGATATCATTTTCTTTATCATCATAAAATACTGTTTTCTTATCTGTTTCATTATCTGTTGCACCAAATACATAAACTAAATCTGGCTTTTTACCTCTATATTCTTCACATCTTGCCATCTCAAATAAATTACATAAAGTTATTCCATGTTGCATGAAATCTCTATGGAAATATATGAACGCTATAAGTTCTCCTACTTTTGCTGGGTAGCAAAACCAATGATCTTTATTTAATGAAGCATATTGTAATGGGTTAGTGCTTACTTCTGCAAACATTCCACTTCTAGTATTCTTTTTAGGGTATGTTATAAATGGTGTCTCTAATAATATACTGTCAATAAATTCTATATCTTCTAGTGCTTCATATCCTTTTGGCAATGGCCATAAAACTCTATTAATTATTATTGAAGCATTTCCCCCTACTGGTATTTGCCTAAATACATTTGGCTTATATCCTAATACGTTCTTTTCTATTTTTCTATATAACTTTAAGATTAAATTAGATAATGCTGAATTGGCTTGAGTAAAACTTACTGCTGATAATCCGTCTTGACGTCTATTATTATGAATTATTGTATATCTTTCTAGGCCCCTCCAGAATAAATACAAGTCTTCTATAAATGCTATAAATTTATCTTTATCTAAAAATAAATCATCATACATATCATTAGCTTCTACTATTTCTTGAACACTCATAACTGTACAATATTTAAATATTTTAGATAAATCTTTAGACATTTGAGTTATATCATCTGTTTTTAATCCTTGCCTTAAGTATCTCCAACTTAATGTTACCTTTTTCTTAGATTTCTTCAAATAATTTTCTATTACTCTCTTAAACCCATAACTTTCTACTAGTTCCTCAAATGTACTACAGTATTTAGCTGTAAAATTAATTAATACCTTATCATTGCTTATTGAAAACTCTTTACGCATAAATTAACCCCCTTGTGAATTATGTGTATGATGAAAATTTCATTTTGGCCTTATTTTTTTCTATTATAACATATATTATGCAAGTTTTTAAAGTTTATTTTTTCATTTTTCAAAATTATTATGATTTCTAAATATTTCCCCTAAAGAAAACGTAACCAAAATAATATACTTAAGTTTTTTTTAATAATTGATAAATTTTCGAACTATATTTATAAAAATAAAATAAACGTTCCTAAGTCATCGAATTATATTCTTTAAGTTATATATATAATATGCCCTATTACAATTTGCAGCATTCCTTTAACTCAAGGAATAAATTGTAAATAGCAAAAAGCTATATTATTGCCTTAATATCAATACTATAGCTTTTTACTATTTTTGTTCTATATTTATTTCTCTAAATTTTTTGCAATTTCTGATCTTACTTTTTCCATTAAGGATTTTTCTTCTTCTCTTGATAAATTCTCTGTATATATTGGCTCTGAAAATGTAATTGTTATATCTATAGGCTTAAATTTACGATCTATTTCAAAAGCTCTATAAGCCCCATCTATAGTAACTGGCACAATAGGAGCTTTAGCCATTGTTGCTAACTTTAAACTACCTTTTTTAAACTCCATTAATTCACCATTTTTACTTCTTGTTCCTTCAGGAAATATAGCCATACTATATCCTTTTTTTATATTTTCTGAACCTTTTCTTATTACTTTAATAGCTTCCCTTGCATTTTCTCTATCTAAAGGAACACAATTATATTTACTCATCCAATATCCTAATACAGGTGCTTTAACCATTTCCTTTTTAGCTACAAACCCCATACACTTTCCAACTGAATCTATTAATATAGGAATATCTAATATACTTGTATGATTACCTATATAGCAACATGGTACATTCGGAATATTTTCTTTTCCCCTTATTGTAACATTCATTCCTAATGCATTATGAATCGTATATCTTGCCCAATCTTCCCCTACTTTTCCACTATAATCTGTAGCAGCTTTTTCTCCTTTTGTTTTTTCTAAATACCATCGTTTAACAGCTTTAAGTTGCATAAATATCATATATATACCGTAACTAATTATTTTAAAATAACTCACTATTCTTTCACCACCAAATCTTACTTTTCTTCTCTATTATAAATGCATATAATTTTTTCTTCAATTATATTTTTAATTTGTTAAGTCTATAATATATGTATCAGTTATAAAATATATTACTATTTTTAAGGAGATAACAATTGAAAAAGAAAATTATTTATATAACTTTAAATTTTCTTTTAATACTAATATTATTTCAATGTAGTATTGAAACTAATAAAAATATTGTATCTGACAATATTAAAGGAATGATTGTTCATTTCATTGATGTAGGTCAAGGAGATTCTATATTAATTCAAGTTAATTCAAAAAATTTACTTATAGACTCTGGCCCAAGTACTTCTAAAGATAAATTATTAAAATATATTAATTCTTTAAAAATTTCTAAGTTTGATTATATAATAGCAACTCATCCTCATGAAGATCATATAGGAAACATGAGCTATATAATTGATAACTTTGAAGTTTTAAATTTCTATGCCCCTAAAATAAGCAGTAATACAAAAGCATTCGAAACCATGATAGAATCTCTTGTGATGAAAGATTTAAAAATTAAAGTGCTAAAGCCAAATATTAAGTCAATAGATCTTGGTGAAAATACTAAAGTTGATGTTTTTTCTCCTATATCTAATGAATATGAAAACATAAATAACTTTTCTTCTATTATAAAGATTTCCTACGGAAATAATTCTTTTCTATTTACTGGTGATTCAGAAGAACTTTCTGAAAAAGAAGTTTTAAGCAAAGGATATGATTTAAAAAGCGACGTACTAAAGATTGGACATCATGGATCTTCATCTTCAACTTCAAAAAGATTTTTAGATGCTGTTGATCCCTACATCGCAGTAATATCTGCTGGAAAAGATAATAGTTATGGTCATCCTTCTCAAGAAGTTCTATCTAGGTTAAAAGATTTGCCTATTTATAGAACTGATTTAGATGGAAATATTTTAATAAAATCAGATGGTTATTCTTTGAAATGATAGATGCTCCTAAATAATTAGGAGCATCTATCATTTAAGAATTTATTCTTAAATTAATATTTAATTATTTTACTTCTTCTATTGTATGCTCTTCTTTAATTAAAATTTCTTCTTCTTGTTTAATTGTATTTTCTCCAGTATCATTAACCTTTGATACATCTATTTCTTCTGTTTCGTGTATTGATTCTACTTGTTCTTCTTCAGCCTTCTTTACATATGCCTTCCAAAGCATATATATATTATATAAATTGGTTACATCTTGCTCATTATATAGGAGTATTGTTTCTATTTTTTCTCTAGGCATTCTTAAAATATATTCTCTATCTTTTAGCACTTTATTAAAGGTCTTTGCTAAATTGGAACCACTTATAAGATCTCCTTCTCTATGAATATTGAAGTCTTTCTCTAAATTTTTTAGCCCTATTGAGTGCCCCATTTCCTTTTCATATTCTCTTTGTATATCTATATCTTCAAATTCCCTTGAAAAATTAAATGCTATTCTATACTTCTTAAACAAATAATTTATTACAGTATAGTCGTTATTTCCAGAGAAAGTAACAATTGCCTTTTTCCCTTTTCTTTTCATATTAACAAAGTATCTTTTGGCTAAATCTAGTATTTGTATTACTTCGCCTTTATTTTCAATCATATACTGAGTTACATACAATTTATTATTTTCATAAATACACGCTCCAAAGACACCTATACATTTTGGTTTTTTATACACATAATGCTCTAAATCAAAAAATATTAATTCCTCCGGAGATCTATTTATTGAATCTGTTCTTAGCATAAAATCTCTTGCTAAAGAATCAACCTCTATTATATTTTCTCTAATAATCACATTACCACTCTTTCTTCCTTATCATTATCACCTTTAAATTCCCTGTTTTATCTTATAATATTATATCACCTTTTATAGCAATATAAAAACAAATATATGTGTTTCAATTAATAATCTACATAATTATAAGTTTTTAAGTTAATAGCATTGCTTACATAGAATAACAAAATTGAACTCATATATCTTTTAAATTTTTATATAAGTCACTGAAATACTAACTTAATAAAATAA
>NZ_ASRV01000098.1 GCF_000401215.1 Clostridium sartagoforme AAU1
TTTTATATAAGTCACTGAAATACTAACTTAATAAAATATTTTAATTTTTTAAAGTACTTTATTAACTATGAGTTACTTATTGCAACTTATATAAATTTAAATATTCCTACTTATATAATATTATGTAATTTATTATATGTTCTCTATACTTATAATTATAATCTGTAAAAGAATATTTTTAATTTATGATTATAATTAATAAATTCTTAAAAGCATTGACTACTTTTTCACATTTTGTTATTATATTTGTATGATAATGATTTTCAATACGAGGTGACAGTATGAGTTTATGTGATTTAAAATTAGGACAAAAAGCTATAATAAAATATATTGATGGTGATGATAAGCTTGCCAAAAGATTATTAGCCCTTGGTTGTATTGAAGGTACGGAAATTCAATTTAAAGGAGTTGCACCTCTTGGTGATCCTATAATAGTTAATCTTAGAGGATTTGATTTAGCTATTAGGAAAAAAGATGCTAAAAATATCTTTTTATCTGTATAAACAAAGTATCCTTTATAATATCTATCATAAATATTATTTATAAAAAGAAGGTGTTTTCATGGAAATATTAATTACCTTAATTATTGTAGCCTTTGCTGGAACTACAATATATAAATCTATAAAGAAATCTTCTAAAGGTGGTGGTTGTAACTGTGGTACCTGTTCTGACCATTGTCCAATGTATGAAGATAATTCAAAGGGAATTAAATTGGCAAAGAAAAACTAAAAATAAAATGGCTTAATAAAATTAAATTAAATTTTATTAAGCCATTTTAAATTACATCTTATCTACAACTTCAATTCCTAATAAGGCTAAAGAATTTTTAATAACTTGACATGTTGCTTTTACTAAGCCTAATCTTGCTTCTTTTAATTCTTCATCTTCTAAATTTAATACAGAATGTGCATTATAGAATTTATTAAATGCTTTTGCAACTTCAATTGCATATCTTGTAACAATTGATGGTTCTAGTTTTTCAGTTGCTAAATGTATTTGCTTTGCAAATCCTTCTAAAGCTTTTACTAATTCAAACTCTTCCTTTGATGTAAGTTTAGAATAATCTGCATTTCCTTTAAGTTCTCCAGCTCTTGTTAATATACTATTTGCTCTTGCATATGAATATTGAACATAAGGACCTGTTTCCCCATCAAATGAAAGCATTTCTTTCCAATCAAATACTATATCTTTTTCTCTTGAATTCTTTAGATAAGTAAATACTACAGCACCAACACCTATCTTCTTAGCTACTTCCTCTTTATTATCTAAATCTGGATTTTTTTCATTTATTACTTCTAAAGTTTTATCTATAGATTCTCTAATTAAATCATCTAATAGAATGACCTCGCCCTTTCTAGTTGAAAGTTTTCTATCTGCAAACTTTACAAGACCAAATCCTACATGGACACAGTCTTTTGCCCACTCATGTCCTGCAAGCTCTAAAACCTTAAATACTTGTTTAAAGTGTAAAGCTTGTGGTGTCCCAACTACATATATGCTCTTATAGAAATCATATGTTTTCTTTCTATACATGGCTGCTGCTAAATCCCTAGTTGCATATATTGATGCTCCATCACCCTTTAACACTATACACGGAGGCATATTATACTCATCTAGCATAACTACTTGCGCTCCATTACTTTCTACTAACAAATTCTTTTCCTTTAACTCATTTACTACAACATCCATTTTATCATTATAGAATGCCTCACCTGCATATGAATCAAATTTAACATCAAAAATTTCATATATTCTTTCAAACTCTTTTAAACTTAAATCTCTAAATCTCTTCCATAAGGCTTCTACTTCTTTATCACCATCTTCTAATGCTTTAAAATAAGCTCTTCCTTCATCTTCAAGTGAAGGCTCTTTTTCTGCTTCATCATGGAATTTAACATATATTCTTAAAAGTTCATCTATAGCATTCTTTTCTAAAGCTTCTTCATTTCCCCATCTTTTATATGCAGATATAAGTTTTCCAAATTGAGTTCCCCAATCTCCTAAGTGATTTATTCCCTGAACATTGTAACCTTCTTTTTTAAAGATCTTATATAGAGAATTTCCTATAGCTGTTGTAAATAAATGCCCAACATGAAATGGTTTTGCTATATTAGGTGATGAATATTCAACACAAATAGTTTTTCCTTCTCCAATATTAGATGAACCATATTCATCTCCCTCTGTTAATACTTTTTCTATTGTATTTTTAGTAAATATGCTTTTATCTGCAAAAAAATTAACATATGGTCCAATATTAGTTATCTTTTCAAATCCTTCATTACTTATTTTACTTGCTAATTCCTCTGATATCATATTAGGAGCTTTTCTGAAAGCTTTTGCTAGTTGAAAACATGGAAATGCATAATCTCCCATATCGCTCTTTGGTGGAATTTCAATTAATTTCTCTATACTTTCAATATCCATATCAACATGCTTACTTATTGCTTGCGCAACTTTTTTCTTGTAATCCATTATTATATCCTCCTTAAGTTTCACTATTAATTAAAAAATAAAAAATCCGTCTCTTAACTAAATAAGAGACGGAAAACTTCCGCGGTACCACTCTGATTGCATAAAATGCCACTCAATGCTTTAACGCAGCAATACGAACTATCCTACTAATAAAATTTCAGTAGCTATCTCCAAGACTCTCTTCCTAATACTCTATCTTATAAGGCTTACACCAACCCCTTACTCGCTTAAAGAATTAAATATAGTACTCTTCTCTTCATTGATATTAATACTTATTTTATTTTAATATAAACATTATACATAAACAAAACTTTTATTGTCAACATAAAAGGTATATATAATAATTCATAATTAGTAATTATACCTTATCAGTATAAATATTAATCTTGCAATAAATACATCAATGTCTTTTTATAAACTTTTTTAAAATATTAATCCTAAAATTCCAAAAGCTATTTTACTAAATAATTCAATTATTAAACCTGAAGGTATTGCTAATATATATCTTCCTAATAAGACCACCCCTATAAGAATAAACATTTGATATTGATAAAGAATATCTGCAACTTTATAAAAGTTTTTAGGACTTAGCTCCTTAAATAATTCAAATCCTGCAAGACCAGGAAGTGGTATTAAATTAAATACAAATAAATTTATATTTATTATTGATATATATTGTAAAGCCATGCCCACAATATTGTATGATGATGAAGGAACTATTTTATATGCTGTAATTGCCCATAATCCATATATAAACATAGCAATAAATCCTACTAACAAATTTGCAAGAGGTGCTGCCATAGTTACCTTTATTGCATCCTTCTGTCCCCTTTTGTATGCCCTTGGATTAGTATCTAAAGGCTTAGTCCATCCAAAGCCAACTAATAATATCATTATAAAGCCCATTAAATCTATATGAGCTGCTGGATTTAATGTTAATCTTCCTTGAAATCTTGGTGTTTTATCGCCTAATTTATCTGCTACTTTAGCTTTGGCATATCCTTGTGCTACAAAAGCTATTAATATTGCTGGCACTGCCAATATCTTATTTAATAAGTAATCTACTCCCATCACTCTACTCCTCCTTGTTCTTTTTATGATTATATCATATTTATTAAAGCAAAGTTTATATTTACATTTTTTTAATAAAAAGAAGCTTTACTTAGAAGTAAAGCTCTTTAAAACTTTATTAATTTTGAGGTTTATCAGAATTATTCACATTATTTTCACCATTTGTTGGTGGATTCGTTGTTCCTCCTGTTGGTGGGTTCGTTGTTCCTCCATCTGTTGGTGGATTCGTTGTTCCTCCTCCTGCCGGTGGATTCGTTGTTCCTCCTCCTGCTGGTGGATTCGTTGTCCCTCCTCCTGTTGGTGGATTCGTTGTTCCTCCATCTGTCGGTGGATTCGTTGTTCCTCCTGTTGGTGGTTTAACAACATCTTTATCTGGTACTGGATCTATTACCTTTTCTTCATTTTTATCATTATAATCTTCTGGCTTTATGTTATATAATGAATTATATCTTGCTTCCTCTGCATTATATCTTGCAGCTGCATTTTCTACTGATAATAAATCAAATTCTTCTGGATTAGGTGATTTATTCTTAAATATAAAGTCATAAAGTATCTTTGAGTTTTGCTCAAGATCTATTAATAAACACCATCCTCTATCCTTATATAAATTATCTCTTGCTATAAGTTCAGCTTGTGGTATTTGTAATCTCTCAAAATTTAAATTAGGCAATTTGTAAATTGTATAAGCTAAATTTAAAGCTTCTGGTATATCTATATTGGTTTTTACATGTTGTGATAATGTATTAGCTACTCCTACATACTTAATAGGATTAACTTCTTTGAGTTTTGAAGCTACTTGATATAATACTGCTGATTGTCTCTCGCCTCTCTCAAAATTCCCATTACCGACATATCTAATCCTTGCATATGATAAAGCTTGTTGTCCGTTTACCTTTTGAAGTCCTGTTTCAGTAATTGGAGGAGAATTTACACCTGTTGATTCACCTATATATTTATTTACTTCCTCTATTTCATAATCTTTAATATCAACTTCTATTCCACCGATTTCATCTATTATAGCTTCAAATCCCCAAAAATTAACTATAACATATTTATCTAAATGTAAATTAAAGTTTTGTTCTATAGTTTCCATTAGTAAGGCTGCTCCACCTTCTGAACCACGAAGTTTTCCGTTATCATCTTGTTCAGAGCTTCCAAAAGCAAAAGCTGCATTTATTTTATTTTCACCATATTCAGGTATATCAACTAATGTATCTCTCATTATTGTTGTTAACTTAACATTTTTATTATTATTATCTAAAGTGGCTATAATAATAGAATCAGACCTTGCTGGTTCATCTAATGTTCTTCCATCAGTTCCTATTAATAAGACATTTGTAATTCCATCTACTTCATTATAGCTTGCTTCCTTTTTAACTTCAGGCTTATATTCCACATAAATTCTATTTCTCAAACTATTATACCACCATAATGCTGTTGCTATTATTATTGCTAATACACTTAATACTGATATTAATATAATTTTATTTCTTGTTTTCTTTTTATTCTTAGATTTTTTTCTCTTCTTCGTTAACTCATTCTCGCTCATCCAAATTCCTCCCTTTACTTTACCTTACTATTATATAACTAAGATTTATATTCTTACAACAATATCCATTAAATTATACTAAATTTATTTGTCATAATTGTTACAAATATATAACAATTATATGTTTTATATGTTTTATATGTTTTTCAATTATTTACTTTAATTATTTACTTTATATGAATTATTTACT
>NZ_ASRV01000099.1 GCF_000401215.1 Clostridium sartagoforme AAU1
AAAATTGTAATAAATTTTTTATATTTTTTTATTTACTTATTTACATTAAGCTATTAATATATATTTATTGCCCTAAAAAATTTATTCCAAATCGGAGGTTTGTTTTATGAATATTAGTATTATTGATATGCCTATATTCTATGGATGTGATAATCCTGGAGTTGAAAATGGGCCAAAAATTTTAAGAGAGAACAACCTTCTAGATATTTTTAATAAAAGCCACCAAGTCTGTGATATGGGCGAAGTTCATGTAAAAAATGTTTCTTCAAATGATAAATACGCAGCTAACGCAAAAATGAAGTATTTAGATGAAGTTGTGAGATCAAATGTTGGACTAGCTGATAAAGTTTATGAGTCCTTAAAAAATTCATATCTTCCTTTAGTTATTGGCGGAGATCATTCATTAGCAATTGGAAGTGTTGCTGGCTCAAGTAAATTTTTTGCAGAAGATCTTGCAGTAGTTTGGGTGGATGCTCATGGTGATATAAACACACACGAGACTTCCCCATCTGGAAACATTCACGGAATGCCTTTAGCTAGTTCTATGGGAATTGGTCATGAAGTTTTAACCAACCTTTATTCCTCTAGTAAAAAGGTTAAACCTGAAAATGTATTTTTATTAGGTTGCAGAGACTTAGATTTAGGTGAACTTGAATTAATCAAGGAAAATAATCTTAACGTATGGACCATGAAAGATATTAAAAATAAGGGCATAGAACTTGTATTAAAAGAATTCTTAGAAGCTATAAATAGAAACAATGTGAAAAACATTCATTTTAGCTTTGATATTGATAGTTTAGATCCTACTTATGTTCCTGGAACAGGAACACCAGTTGAAGATGGATTAACTTTTTCCGAAGGAAAACAAATAATTGAAAGTATAATTAGTACTTCATTAGTAAGGGCCATGGATTTTGTTGAATTTAACCCTAACTTAGATGATAATAAAAAAACATTAGAAACTTGTCTTGAATTATTAAAAGTTATATCAAAGGCTTTTGAAGGAAAATAAATTTAAAAATAACTAATAGTAACCTATTAGTTATTTTTTGTTCTCCAAATTTATAAATTGATTTTATAAATCATTAGTTTTTATGTTATTATATATATGTGTTTCAATAAACACCATACAAATTTAAATCTATTTCTATTAAAGTTTATATAATAGTAAATTATATTCTTAGGAGGATAAAATGAAATTACTTTTTTTCGATACTGAAACCACTAGTATAAAGCCTGGAAACATATGTCAATTAAGTTATATAATAATAGACGCTTCCTGTAAGCCGCAAAAAACAATAGGAAAAAACTTCTTCTTTACAGTTGATAGTATGGATGAAGGTGCACAAGCAGTTCATGGATTTTCACTTGAAAAATTATATGATCTTTCAGAAGGAAAAGAATTTTTAGATTTTGTCCATGAATTTATGCCTGACTTTTTTGATGCTGATTTTATAATAGGTCATAATGTCCAATTTGATATAAAATTCTTAAAACATGAATTACAGCAGCTTTGGGAAGCTGGTCTTATAGATACAACATGGGAACCTAAGAATACTTTCTGTACTATGTCATATTACAAAGCTATTTGTAATTTACCAAGTCCAGCTGGAAATATAAAAAATCCTAAGCTGTCAGAAGTTATAGATTTTCTTCAAATAACAGAAGAACAAATTGAAAGTAAAGCAAATGAATTGTTTGAAGGTAGTGGAAATTATCATGATGCTAGATTCGACACAGCCGCTACTTATTTAACTGTGATTCAAGGTATGAAGAAAGGACTAATACCTGCAGGGTATTTTTCTAAATTACTTAATAAATAAATTTCATTCAGTGCACAGTTAACAA
>NZ_ASRV01000100.1 GCF_000401215.1 Clostridium sartagoforme AAU1
GTTAATTGTGCACTAGAAAATTGTTTCGTAAAATTTAATATTCTCCAAAGTATTTATCCTTAAGACTTTTGCAAATATCTTTATTCATTGCTGGAACTCCATCTAGCCTATATTGTATTCCCATAGTTTCATACTTGTTTACACCTAGTAAGTGATATGGTAATAATTCCACCTTTTCAACATTTTCTAAATTATTAATAAATGTCTTAAGGCCCTCCATATACTCTTCACTATCTGTCTTACCTGGAATAACTACTTGTCTTATCCAAAGTTTAGTACCAGCTTTTTTGCAAGCTTCTAAGAATCTATTTGTTTCTTCTATTTTGAATCCAGTAATCTCTTCATATCCTTTTTCTGATAGATGCTTAACATCATACAAAACTAAATCTGTATATTTTAGTATTTCATCATAATCACCAAATCCAACGCCTGATGTATCTAGACATGTATGTATTCCTTCTGATTTACATTCCTTAAGTACTTCTAACAAAAATTCTGGCTGTCTTAATGGATCCCCTCCAGAAAATGTTACTCCTCCACCTGAAGTTGTAAAATAACTTTTAAATCTCTTAATTCTTTTAACTAATTCTTCAGCAGTATATTCAGTCCCACCTTTATCGCTCCAAGTATCTGGATTATGACAATAAAGACATCTTAATTTACATCCTTGAAAAAATACAACTACTCTTATACCTGGTCCATCAACAAGACCCATACTTTCAATTGAATGAATTCTACCATTTACCATACTTATCTTCTCCTCTATCTAGGAAATTAACTTTAAATTTACCTTGTCTTATTAATTATAATTTGTCTATACTGAAAAGTCTATTATTGCAAATTTCTATTTTTATTTAACTACTTGTAATTTACTTATTAGCTTAATATGTTATATTCTTTAATTATATATACCTATTTCCTTTAATAACCTTTCACTTACCTCTTCACCAGCTAGCTTTTTAACAATCTCTGTGCATAGTTCTATTATCCCAATCATATTTGATGCAAACATTAATTTACCATTATCAACAAAAGCTTTTTTTATTTGAATTGTCCCCTCTATTCTCCATTCTGATTTTGGTACTGTAATTCCTTCTAAATCATTAAATTCATTAAGAAAATATATTCCGTTAGAAAATGTTATTATATAATCGCAATTACTATAAATAAATTTTAAATAATTCATTAAAACACTATCTTTAGCCGCTGATTTTACGTCTTTTCCTCCTGGTATTATAATGATATTAGGTTTATATATATTATTATTAATTATATCTTTAACAGATACATTTATATTTTCTGTTTCTATTTGTGATTTATTGGATATGGGATGAACTTCGAAGTAATCTTCCTTTAGAATTTCATTAGCTTTACTAAATATATTAAAAGGAATTGAATATTCCATTATATTAATATTATCATAAGTTAATATATTTATAATTTTTTATTATTTATCTTACATTTAAAAAAGTTCTTTTTAGTTATTTTATAAGTAAATTGATTTCTAAAATTACTTATCTCTTCAAAACCTATTTTTTTCAATAGTTCTCTGGATTCTTTTGTACTTACAGTATCTATTATTGCCTCTCCACCAAATTCAAAAAATAATATTCCAAAAGTAGCTTTAATGCTTCTTCTCCATATCCTTTGCGTCTATGCATATGATGTATTTTTATATTTATTCTAGCTACCTTAGTCGCAGAATTATATCCATGAAAACTAACTTCTCCAATTGCCTTTTCATCTAAAGAATATATAAGACAATAAAAATTCTTCCCATCTGTTGGTTGTACCATTTTTCTATAAAACATATCCCATTTTTCTTTTGGAAAAGAATATGTCTTACCTATCTCCCCCATATTTTCTTTATTACTCCACAAAGATTCTACAAAAGATAGCTCAGTAAATTTAGGTTGCCTTATATAAACCTTTTTACCATTTCTCCTATATAAATTTAATTTATTATTCATTTCATCACCTATAACAAGAAATTTATAAATATTTCTTTATTCTTCCAGATAATATATAGTTTAATATCTCATAAAATTCAGCTTTTATCAAGAAATATAACTAGTATTTAATTTTAACTTAATGTTTTTAAATATATTGTAATTATTTCACTTTTATTATTTTACTTAGTATTTCTAAACTTTCATGACTGTTTTCTTAAACTTAATTATATAAATAATCATATAGTATATATATAATGAGGCTTTGGCAAAAAACTTTTTTTTATATATTATTTGAAAAAAATATTGATTTTTATAATATTAATATTTATAATATTTATTGTTTGTTTAGTAATCTTAAACTTTTAGTTTAGTATTATAAAATTTATATGATGGAAGGTGTAATTGTGGAAATAGGCGAAAAAATTCGTAGACTTCGTATTGAAAAACAATTGACTCAAGAAGAACTTGCCAATAGATGTGAACTTTCTAAAGGATTTATATCACAAGTTGAAAATGACTTGACTTCTCCATCAATAGCAACATTAATTGACATACTAGAAATTCTCGGTACAAATCTCACAGAATTTTTTAGTGATGCTAGTGAAGAGAAAGTTACTTATACATATGAAGATATGTTTGAAACTGAAAATAATGATTTAAAATATAAGCTAATGTGGCTTATACCTAATGCACAAAAAAATGAAATGGAACCAATAATGATAACTCTTGAACCTGATGGAAGATATATAGAAGAAGAACCTCATGAAGGTGAAGAATTTGGTTTTGTTTTATCTGGAACTATAATTTTACATCTAGGAAAAAAGAAATTTAAAGTGAAAAAAGGTGAAAGCTTTTATTTTAAACCTAGATCTAATCACTATATTTCAAATGGTGGAAAAACACAAGCTAAAGTAATTTGGATAAGTACTCCGCCGTCATTTTAAATCTATAGAAAGAGGTGTTTATTTTGAAACAAAACATAATTGAAATGAAAGGTATTTCTAAATCCTTTGATGGTAATTGCGTTTTAGATAATCTTTCATTAAATATTAAAAAGAATGAATTTTTAACATTACTTGGTCCTAGTGGATGTGGTAAAACAACAACATTAAAAATACTTGCTGGATTTGAAGTTGCTGATAAAGGTGAAGTTTTATTTAATGGAAATGATATTTCATCTTTACCTCCATACAAAAGACAGGTAAATACTGTATTCCAAAAATATGCCTTATTCCCTCATATGAATGTATATGAAAATATTGCATTTGGATTAAAAATTAAAAAAACTCCTAAAAATGAAATAGATTTAAAAGTTAAAGAAATGCTTAAATTAGTTTCTTTAGAAGGATTTGAAAAAAGAAGCGTAGAATCCCTAAGTGGTGGACAACAGCAAAGAGTTGCTATTGCTAGAGCTTTAATTAATGAACCAGAAGTTCTTCTTTTAGACGAACCTCTTGGAGCTCTTGATTTAAAACTTAGAAAAGAAATGCAAATTGAACTTAAAAGAATGCAACAAAGACTTGGAATTACTTTCATCTTTGTAACTCATGATCAAGAAGAAGCATTGACAATGTCTGATACTATTATAGTTATGAATAAAGGTAAAATTCAACAAATGGGATCTCCAGAAGATATATACAATGAACCTGCTAATGCATTTGTTGCTAACTTTATAGGTGCAAGTAATATTTTAGATGGAACTATGTTAGATGATTTTAAAGTAGAGTTCTGCAATAATACTTTTGTTTGTGTTGATAAAGGGTTTAAACAAAATGAATTAATTGATGTAGTTATAAGACCTGAGGATATTAAAATTGTAGCTGCTGACAAGGGAATGTTAAAAGGTACAGTAAAATCAATAATTTTTAAAGGTGTTCATTACGAAATAGAAGTTGAAGAAGGAAATAATAAATGGATAATTCATAATACTAAATTTGCAGAAGTAAATTCTGTTATAGGATTAGATATTTACCCAGAAGATATTCATATTATGAGAAAGGTTTCAAATAATGAGTAAGGCAAAAAATATTAATAAAAACTTTGCTGCATCTCCTTTCATAGTTTGGAGTTCTTTATTTATTATAATTCCTTTAATAATAGTTTTATTCTTCGGCTTTACTATATTAACACCTGAAGGAGATTATAAATTTTCATTAGAAAATTTCACAAGACTACTTCAATCTCAATATATAAAGGTTTTTACTAGAAGTTTATGGCTTGCGTTTTTATCAACATTATGGTGCTTAATTCTAGGATATCCTGTTGCATATATAATTTCTAAAATGAAACCTTCAAAAGGTAATATTTTAATTATGCTTTTTATAGTACCAATGTGGATGAACTTTTTGCTTAGAACTTATGCTTGGTTACCTATCTTAGGTAAAAATGGCTTTGTAAATAATATTCTTGGTTACTTAGGTTTTGGCCCTTTTACTTTCTTATATAATGATGGAGCTGTAATACTTGGTATGATTTATAACTTTTTACCATTTATGGTGCTTCCAATATATACTGTGTTAACAAAAATGGATAAAGATTTATTAAATGCAGCTGCCGATTTAGGCGCAAATAGGGGTGAGATATTTAGGAAAATAGTTTTACCTTTAAGCATGCCTGGTGTTATTTCAGGAATTACTATGGTATTTATGCCGGCTGTTTCTACATTTGTAATTTCAAGATTGCTTGGTGGTGGACAATATATGCTTTTAGGTAATTTAATTGAACAACAATTTACTATGATGGGTGATTGGAATTTTGGTTCATCTATTTCTATATTTATGATGATAATAATATTAGTATCTATGGCTATAATGAGTAAGTTTGATAATTCTGATGCTAAAGAAGGAGGAGGAAATCAGTTATGGTAAAGAAACTTGAAAACTTTATTAAGAAATCTTATTTATTACTTATATTTATATTTTTATACACTCCAATATTAGCATTAATTATTTTCTCCTTTAATGATTCAAAAACCATGGGAAAATGGTCTGGCTTTACATTAAGATGGTATGCTGACCTATTCCAAAATGAAAGAATTCTTCAAGCTTTATTCTTTACTGTTGTTATTGCAATAATTTCTTCCGTTATAGCTACTATAATTGGTACTTTAGCAGCTATTGGAATAAATAAAATGAAGGGACCTAAAAAAGCTCTTTTATTAAATATTAATTATTTACCTGTATTAAATCCAGACATAGTTACTGGTATTGCCTTAATGAGCTTATTTATATTTATAAGACCTCTTACAAAATTAGATTTTGGCTTTACTACTATGCTTCTTGCTCACATTACATTTAATATTCCTTATGTAATTTTAGCTGTTTTACCTAAACTTAGACAGTTACCTGAAAATATAGAAGATGCTGCATTGGACCTGGGTGCTACTCCAGCTTACACATTAAGGAAAATAATATTGCCTCAAATTAAACCTGGAATATTTGCTGGTATGTTAATGGCTTTTACAATGTCTATTGATGATTTTGTAATTAGTTTCTTCACTGCTGGACCTGGAGTTACAAACCTTTCTATAGAAATCTTTGCTATGGCAAGAAGAGGGATTAAGCCTGAAATTAATGCTCTTTCAACTTTGATGTTTGTAACAGTTTTAACTCTTCTATTAATTGCTAATAGAAAAGAATTTTTATCAAGAGGTGATAAAATTGAAAAAGCTTAAGAAATCTATTGCTATCTTATCATCATTATTTTTAATATCATCATTTTTTGTAGGATGCTCTAAAAACAATGATGATTCAAGTGGTACAAGAACCCTTAATGTATTTAATTATGGAGATTATATAAATGAAGATTTAATCACAAAATTTGAAGAGGAAACAGGTATTAATATAATTTATGATACTTATGAATCAAATGAAATTATGTATCAAAAAGTAAAAAATAGTCCTGGAACTTATGACTTAATTTTCCCTTCAGATTATATGGTCGAAAAAATGCTAAGTGAAGATATGTTGGAAAAAATTGACTTTACTAATATACCTAATTATCAAAATATTGGAGATGATTTTAAAAATCTTCAATACGATCCTAATAATGAATACTCAGTTCCATACATGTGGGGAACAATAGGAATAATATATGATGCTGATAAAGTAAAAGAGGTTGTAGACAGCTGGGATATATTATGGGATTCAAAATATAAAAATGAAATATTTATGTTTGATTCCATAAGAGATACTCTTGCTATTTCTTTAGTTAAACTTGGATACTCTTTAAACTCAGTTAATAAAAATGAATTGGAAGAAGCTACTCAAGAATTAATAAAGCAAAAGCCTTTAGTTCAATCTTATGTTATGGATGAAGTTAAAGATAAAATGATAAACGGTGAAGCTACCTTTGCTACTGTTTACTCTGGTGATGCAATATTTATTCAGGATGAAGCTCCAGATTTAAATCTTCAATATGTTGTTCCTAAAGAAGGCTCAAATAAATGGTTTGATGTTATGGTTATCCCAAAGGGAGCAAAGCATAAAAGTGAAGCGGAAGAATTTATAAACTTCTTATCCGATGCCGAAAATGCTAAAGAAAATGTAGAATATATAGGTTATGCAACTCCTAATTCAGCTGCTTATGAATTATTAGATGAAGAAACTAAAGAAGATGAAACTGTTTATCCTGCTGATGAGGTCCTTGATAAATGTGAAATATTTAAAGATTTAGGTAACAAAATAAAACTATATGATGATGCTTGGTTAAAAGTAAAAATTAATTAAGGAGTTACGTTATGTAACCCCTTTTTAATTATAAGTTTAAATTTCCAAACCACAATTTTATTTCTCTTTCTGCACTTTTAGGACTATCTGATGCATGAACACAGTTTTCTCTATTATTTGCAGCATATAACTTTCTTATCGTACCTTCTTCAGCCACTTCTGGATTTGTACTTCCATTAATTTCTCTAATTTTCTCTATTGCATTTTCTCCTTCTAAAATCAATGCACATAAAGGTCCTTTAGTTATAAATGCTATTAATGGATCAAAAAAACTTTTCCCAATATGTTCTTCATAATGCTTACATGCAAAATCCTTAGATATCGTTTCCATTCTTAATGCAATTACTTTTAGTCCATTTTCTTCATACTTATCGATTATTTTTCCTATTATATTTTTTTCCACTGCATCTGGTTTTATTAATACTAGTGACTTTTCCATATAATATTCCCCCTTGTCTTAAATTCTCATAATTATTATATCATCTTTGTTCATAAACTAATAATATTATCTTCATAACAATATTATATTTATGTTATAATTTTTATAATAATCTAATATAAGAGGTGAATTTATGATTAGATACTATGTTCTTGTTGAAGGTAGAGTTCAAGGGGTTGGCTTTAGATACTTTTGCCAGATGAATGCAGCTAACTTGAAGCTAACTGGATGGGTTCGTAATATGGATAATGGAATGGTTGAAATGGAAGTTCAAGGTGATGAAAAAATAATTATTAAATTTATTAATACAATAAACAAAGGTAACTTTTTCATAAGAATAGACTCCCTTTCAAAAAAACAAATTGATTTAGTTTCTAATGAATCTAAGTTCAAGATTAAATAACCGTTATCTAAAAGTGAAAAATTACATCAATAATTATTCATATTTAATTATCAATTCTTAAGTGGCTGTCTTTAATACAGCCACTATTATCTTTGTACCTTCGTATCATATAACATTAAATTATTTTCTTGAATAACTCTTATTAATTTATCTCCATAAATTAAATTTCCTTCCTCATCTTTAGCCGTACTATAACCTGCATTTTCTAAAGCTTGTGCTTGCTCCTTATAGCCTTTAGCTTGAAATAATCCATTTGCAGAATATCTTTCATTTTCATAAAGAAATTTTCCGTGATCTTTTATAGAAGATTTTATATCACCATAAGATCTAAATGCTCCAACAATAACATCATCATAATTCTCTTTAGTTTCAAGATCAATACTATCCCCACTCCATCTTTCATCTGCTTTTATCCCAAAAAGATTATTATATTTAGATGATAAAGTAGACTCACCCCATCCAGATTCTAAAATAGCTTGAGCAATCGTTATAGAAGGTAATATTCCATAACTTTTATAATTATCATAAGCAACCTCCGAAACCTTATCTATAAATTGAAGCTTAGAATTGTCCATTATTAATTCTCTGTGTATATAATTATTTTTCAATCCTTCAAGGTATTCATTAGCTTTTTCTTCTTGTTCACTACTTAAATTTAATGCTTTAATTGCAGCTTTAAATTTCTTTAATTCTACAACATTTCCAGAAGCATCTTTGTTGTAAAATGAATTTACTATATTATTTATATTCTCACCATTAATTTCAAAGTTACCATCAGCTATAGCACCATTTACTGCTGCTATTTCTTGCCAATTTAATTGAATCCCCCCAGCACTTAAGTCATCACTTATATTTATGTATTTAATTATTTCTTCATTTGAAAGTATTGTTTCTTTACTTGATTTATTAAGATATTCTGCGGTTATAAAAACTATTGTAACCATTAATGTAATAATAAAAGTTACACTTAAAATAATTTTTTTCATAATGTTTTTGCTGTAACTTTCCTTATAATCACCTATTCCTTTATATGTTCCCTTGTACTCCAAAACGCTACCTCCAAATATTCTTCTTTATAAATATATACATATATTATAAATAATATTTTATTTATATAAAGTTTATTATGAAAATTTAATTAATATTTAAGAAAATTTATTATATAAAAAAGGTGGAGTTTTTCCACCTTAAACTGTCATTTTTTCTTCAATTCCATCCGTATCCACTTCTTTTATATCATCAAAAAACTTCTGTGTTTCAGAAATAACAACATGCCTTAATCCTATTAATCCAATTAGATTTGGAAATGCCATAAGTCCATTAACTATATCTGCTATAATAAAAATCATCTCCAATGGTAAAAAAGACCCTACTGCAACTAAAGCTATAAAAATAATTTTATAAGGTTTTATTCCCTTTACGCCGAATAAATATTCAATACATCTTTCCCCATAATAATTCCATCCTAATATAGTTGTAAACGCAAAGAATATCAAACCTATATTAACTATATATTTTCCTAATAAAGCTATTGGCAATCCATTTTCAAAGGCTGCTGTAGTTAAATTTGCACCTTCTAGATTTCCAGTAAAGCTTCCTGTAACAACAATAACTAATCCAGTCATTGTACAAATTATAATAGTATCAATAAATGTTCCTGTCATAGAAATTAATCCTTGTCTTACAGGAGATTTTGTTTTTGCTGCTGCTGCTGCTATAGGTGCACTACCAAGTCCTGCTTCGTTTGAAAATACTCCCCTTCCAATTCCTCTTTGCATGGCAATTGAAATAGTTATTCCTACTGCACCTCCTAAAGCTGCTTTAGGATTAAATGCACTTCTTATTATTAAACTAATAGCTGAAGGTATTTTGGTAAAATTAAATATTAGTACCAAAATAACTCCCACTATATATAGTATAGCCATAAAAGGAACAATTTTTTCTGATACACTTGAAATTCTTTTTATTCCTCCTAGAGTAACTAAGGCCACTAATATAGTAACTACTACTGCTGTAACTATTAATGGAATATTGAATCCTATTTTTGCTGCATCAGCAATAGACTTTACTTGCCCAAATGTTCCTATTCCAAGTAGAGCAACACCTACTCCAAATATGGCAAATAATTTTGCTAACCAATTTAATCCTAGCCCATTTTTTATATAATACATTGGTCCACCAGCCATTTGTCCATTCTCATCTACTTCTCTATATTTTATTGCAAGTACTCCTTCAGCATATTTAGTAGCCATGCCAAAAAAAGCTGCTATCCACATCCAAAACAATGCTCCTGGTCCTCCAGCCTTAATTGCAGTAGCAACTCCAACTATATTTCCTGTTCCTATAGTTGCTGATAAAGCCGTACATAAAGCTCCATAACTAGTAACATCACCTTTTGCATCATCATCAGTATCTTCCTCTTTTGAAAATATGTATTTTAGTGCTAAAGGTAGTTTAAATATTTGTAGTAGTTTTAATTTCCAGGTTAAATATATTCCTGTCCCTACTAATAATACTAATAGTGGTGGCCCCCATATTATAGCATCGATAGTACTTAAAATTGATTGAATTTGATTTAACATAAAAAAATCCCCCTTAAATTTAAATTTACGGAGGAGAATAGATAGGTAAATAAGATCTATTAAATAATAAAAATTTATAGACCTATCTTATCCCCTGTCCTTTTACCTGAGAGTTTCAATAATTTAAACTTTAAATTATCTTGCTCCTTCGGTGCTCATCTCTGAGTCTCTCCAGAGGTTCGTCCAATAGCGGTCCTAATACCTGAAAGATTTACTTCTTCGGTGGATTTATTTAAAAATCTCTCTCCCACTACCTTCAACCGAACATTATTAAATTATATTACGATTATATATGCTTTCCTTAAAAATTTCAACCTCTTTTTATATTAATTATAAAAAATACTCTTAATATTTTTTATTTTTATAATTGTTAACATTTAACATGTTAATAATTTTTTATCTTTTATGACAAACATGTTTTAATAAATTATTAATTTTTGAATTCTTTATTGCAGTAATTATATTTTTGTATGAAAAATAAAGATCGAGAATAAACTCGATCTTTTTCTAGTTTATAATAGATTTATTTTGCAAATAAATCTATATGTGCTTTTTATAAAGTCTATTTATTGCACTAAATACTGCTTTTATTGATGCTATAGTTATATTGCTATCTACTCCAACACCAAAGGTTGTTTTAGAATTATCTAGTCTTTTCATTTCAACATAAGCTGCTGCTTTAGCTTCTGAACCTTCACCTAAAGAATGTTCTGCATAATCTAGTATTGTGGTTTCTACTAAATTACTTTTAATTAATGCTTTCTTTAATGAATCTATAGGTCCATTTCCTTCTGCTATAAAGCACTTTTCTTCCCCATTAAATAAGAAAGTAACATTTATTTTAGTATTTTGAGATTCGAAGTCTAAACTATCACTATCTTCAATCTTAAACTTTAATAGTTTAAATGGGCCTATAAAATCTAAATACTCTTCTCTAAACTTTTCCATAATCACCTTTGGTGATATTTCTCCATGCTTTTCTGTTACCTTTTGTATTATATCTCCAAACTCTTTATGCATACTCTTAGGCATCTTATATCCAAAATGACTTTCTAATACGAAGGCCACTCCACCTTTTCCTGATTGGCTGTTTATTCTTACTAAGGCTTCATATTCTCTTCCTAAATCAGTAGGATCTATAGGTAAATATGGAACTTCCCAAGTATTTTGGTTTCTTTCTATATACTTTTTCATTCCCTTATTTATTGCATCTTGATGTGAACCTGAAAATGCAGTAAATACAAGTTCTCCTGCATAAGGATGTCTTATATGAACAGGTATTTTGCAACACTTTTCATAAACATCTATTATTTTATTTATATTATCTAATTGTAAGTTTGGACTTATTCCATGAGAAAACATATTATATGCTAAATTTAATATATCAACATTTCCTGTTCTTTCTCCATTTCCAAATAAAGTACCCTCAACTCTATCTGCACCTGCTAACATTGCAAGTTCTGCAGTTGCAACTCCTGTGCCCCTGTCATTGTGTGGATGCACGCTTAAAATTATTCTATTTCTATTACTAAAATTTCTACTCATCCATTCTATCTGATCTGCAAATACATTTGGTGTATCCATTTCTACTGTGGATGGTAAGTTTATAATTACCTTATTTTTATCATCTGCTCCCCAAGTATCTAATACAGCTTCACATACTTCTAATGCATAATCAACTTCTGTTCCTGTAAAACTTTCTGGTGAATATTCTAAATATAATTTTCCATTAAAAGACTTAGCATACTCTTTAACTAGTTTTGTTCCCTCTACTGCTATAGACTTGATTTCCTCTTTGCTCATATTAAAAACAACATCCCTTTGAAGTATCGATGTAGAATTATATATATGAACTATAGCCTCTTTTACCCCCTCTAAAGCTTCAAATGTTCTTTGTATTAAATGTGGCCTAGCTTGTGTTAAAACTTGAACCTTCACCCCTTCAGGAATCAAGTTGTTTTCTACTAAAATTCTCAAAAAGTCGAATTCTATTTGTGAAGCTGATGGAAATCCAATTTCTATTTCTTTAAATCCTAATTCTATTAAAAGATTAAACATTTTTATTTTTTCTTCTACTGTCATAGGATTAATTAATGCTTGATTTCCGTCTCTCAAATCAACACTACACCATATAGGTGATTTTTTGATTTCATTATCTGGCCATGTTCTTTCCTTTAATTTAATCGTTTGAAACTTCTTGTACTTTTTATAATTCATTTAAATGCCCCCTTATTTATAAATATAGAAAGTAAAAAACCGCATAAACCTACTCCTAATTGGAGCGATTTACGCGGTACCATCCAAGTTTTAACTTAATTAAAATAACAGCATAACAATGCCGGCAAAACCTACTTCCCCATTCAGTCTTGCAGCTCCTGAGCGAGTTCAAAAGCGATAATACGTGGGCTTTCACCATTCCCCTACTCTCTTTAATATCTCTTACTTTTTACTACTCTCATTCTAAGCTTTTCAATATTTAATTAATCAGTAATATACTATAAATTTATCCTTTTGTCAAATATTTCTAAGGTGTCTTATTAATTTTATATTTCAACTCGTCCTCTTATCTCTCCATTATAAAAAGCTTTAATATTTTTAATTACTTCTTCAAATAATCTTTCCCTTGCTTCTACGCTTGCCCAAGCAATATGTGGTGTTAAAACTAAATTGTCCTTATTTTTGATAGAGGTTAATGGATTATCTTCTTTAATAGGCTCTACTTCAAATACATCTAAAGCAGCACCAGCAATAAGTTCTTCATCTATTGCCATTGCTAAATCACCTTCAATTACTATTGGCCCTCTCCCCATATTAATTAATATAGCTGACTTTTTCATCTTATTAAGAGCATTATAATTTATTAAACCTTGTGTATCTTGATTTAATGGAGCATGAATAGAAATTATATCTGATAAACTTAATAATTCATCAAAATTCACTCTCTTATACTCACTATTTGAATTTTTTCCTGAAGTAGAGTAATAAATTACATTAACTCCAAATGCTTCTGCTATCTTGGCTACTCTTTTTCCTATTGCGCCAAAGCCTATGATTCCCCATGTCTTACCTTCTAATTCATAAAAAGGCTTATTTAAATTAGTGAAAAGACCTGATTTTGCATAGTCTCCAGATTTAACATAATTGTCATAATAAGATATTTTATCATATAAAGATAATACTGTGGCAAAAGTATGTTGAGCAACGGTATTAGTTGAATATCCTGCAACATTTGTAACTGCAATATTATTATTTCTTGCATATACTATATCGATATTGTTAAATCCAGTAGCAGTTTCACATATTAGTTCTAAATTCTCAGCTTCCTTTAAATTATTCTCATTTAATACTATCTTATTAGTTAAAACTATATTAGCGTCTTTTATCCTTTCTACTACATCTTCTGGTTTTGTGGTATCATAATAAGTTACTTCTCCAAACTCTTTCAATTTAGAAAAATCTAATTCCCCTAAAGTTTTTCCATCTAAAATTACTATTTGCTTCATTTTGCCCTCCTAATTATAATAAATTTAAAATATCCATTGGTTTATCTATAAAATAATCTGGATTAGATTCTTTTAATTTATCTATTCCTATAAAAGTATAATTTACTGCACAAGTTTTACATCCTGCTGATTTCCCGCAATATATATCATAATAACTATCTCCAACCATAATAGCTTCATTTGGTTCTATTCCTAATTCACTACATGCTTTAAGAGCTGGATCTGGATTTGGTTTATGAAGAGTTGTTGATTCTGGTGTTATAATTACATCCATGAAATCATATATTTCTGCTATCTTCATTCCTCTTACAGCAAGTTCTTCTCTTTTTGATGTTACTATACCTATTTTAATTTTCTTTTTCTTAAGATTAGTTAAAAGCTCTTTAACTCCATCAAATGCAAAACACATCTTATCATGTATTCCCTCATTATACTCTCTATAGTATGCTACTAAATCATCAACATTTTCTTCAATTGCATGTCTCATAAAAGGTTCTTTTAAAGGTCTTCCAAAAAAATCTAAAATCTCTTCTTTTTTTAATTCTATTCCTAACTTTTCTTTAAATGTTTTATCAAAAGAATTATAAATTAATTCATTTGTATCTAACAAAGTTCCATCTAAATCAAATAACACAGCTTTTATCATAATATCCTCCTAGTATAAAAGTAAGTTATGGAGATGTTTCAAAGACATTTCCTCATAATACTTTACAATAATAATAACATATAAAATATCCTTGTACAAAATTCAGATAATATTTAATTAAAATAAAAAGATACCTAAATTATATAAAGGCATCCAAAAATATCCATATTCTTATTTTGTATTAAAATAAACTTAATTGTTCATCCTTATACACTTCTCTGTAATTATAAATTATATCATTCATTTTATAAAATAGGCCCAATTTTTCACATTCATTAGCAAATATCTTGTATAAATTTCTAGCATTCGGACTGTTACACATATATTCATTTCCAAATATTTTTATATATCTTTCTTTAATTCCAGGAAAGGCTTTGTTTAGCATGTCGAAAAAATAATCTCTTTGGTTTGATCTTAAAGTGACTCCAAAAGCAGGATAAATAAACTTAGCTCCATTTTTTTGCGCCAGTCTTACAATACTAATTATATTTTCTTCACTATCATTAATAAATGGTAAAATAGGCATTAATAATATTCCTGTATAAATTCCCTCATCTGCTAATCTTTTTATCGTTTCAAACCGCTTAGAAGTAACTGCAACATTTGGTTCAATTTTTCTACACAAATCATCTTGTGCTGTTGTAATTGTGATTTTACAAAGTACAGGTGAATGACTTTTAATTCTTTTTAAAATATCAATATCTCTTGTGATTAAATTACTTTTTGTTGCAATTGAGACTCCAAAACCGTTATTATCAATGGCTTCCAATGCACTACGAGTTAAAGAGTACTTTTTCTCAAAAGAATTGTACGGATCGCTCATAGCACCAGTCCCAATAACTCCTTTTTTCCTTTTAGATTTTAATTCTCTTCTTATTAGTTCTATTGAATTTTCTTTAGCCCTAACAATTTCAAAGTTATCTATACCATAGCAGTCACTTCTACTATCGCAATATATACATCCATGATTGCAACCCTTATATATATTCATATTATAATTAATTCCAAACCAATTATTACCTTCTCTATATCCAGATAAAATACTTTTTGCAGGTATATAATTCATATATATCTCTCCTAAATAAGTCCTTTTTCTATAATAAGTTTGTTAAACTTATTTTCTGATAATATTTCATTTGTTACAAATTCTCCATTGTAAAACAAACTATAAGTTGTAAATGGACACGGTGAACTTTGAGCTTGTTCTTTAGTTTCAATTTTAATTATCTTTATATCAACTTTCTTTTCACTTGAAATTTTTCTTATTAAATCAACATATTTACTTGTATGAGGACATTGATTTGAATAATATAATGTTAATCCATTCTCATCATTTTTTCCATACTTAACATGATTTTTAAACTTAGGTGAATCATACTTATCCGAAAATGGTAAATATAATAACTCATAATAAGGATTGGCGATATCACATACTTTAAAACCTTTATATTTTAAATAATCTGGATCTGATAAAAATGGCATTTTCTTTTTTGAAGAAAGTGTAATAATTCCATTTTTTCCTCTTTTCTTGCAATTATCGATACATTCATTTAATAATCTATTAGCATAGCCTCTCCCCTTAAACTTTCCAGATACCCAAAAACAATTTATAAACATATAATTTTTACCTTCAATAGGTGCCCATGCATTTTCTACTGGAATGTATTCTATAAATGCTTTTCCTCTCACATTTATTTTATTAAATATTAACCCGTCATCAAATCTTTCCTTAAGCCATTCTTTTTTTAAATAAACTCCACAATCACCTTTTTTATCTGATAAAGAACAACAAATATGTTCACATTCAATATTATTATAATTTAATGTTATGATTTCCTCCATTACTTCCTCCTAACAGGGTGCCTTATAACAGTTTTCATCTTTTCCTTATTAGCTTTTCTTGGATCGGATAAATAAATTTCGTGATGTCTTCTAATTTTACCATCTTGACTAATCTTACTAATATCATTAATTAAGTTATTTTCTTCAATATATTTATCAATTTTTTCAGTAGTAGCATATTCTTGATCAAATGGACCTATATGCATACATTGAACACATAAACCTTCATTAAATATTTCAAGTCTTGCTTTAGATACATCAATATTAGGCTTTTTCTTTTTTAGTTCTTCACAAGCAAAATCAAATATTTCTTGTGTTACAAATTCAGGTTGTCGTATCATAGAGGTCCAAATATATTTATGTTTTTACTAAAATCCATATCATCATCTTTTAACCACCATAACCCTTCAAGAGGTGGAACAACATAATCAAAATAATTTTCTATCTCATTTCTTATATTCTTATTCATCTTTATTGTATAAGATAAACCATATAGTAATTCAATGGCATCTTGATACTCTCCATCTTTATTATTGGGATCTCCTTGTCCATCTACCATTATAAATGTCATTGAAGGTACTGTTATTTCTATAGGTTGTGTTTTAGGTAAATATAAATCTTTAAACGCCTTTTTATAATCTAATTTATCCATCTTAATTCTCCTTTTACTTTTCTTATATAAATAAAAATAAATTATATTAAAATAAATATTTATAATATCTCTTCTAAATATTTATTAAAATCCATTGATAAATTAATTTTATTTTTTATTCTACTTTCACCTTTTCCATCAATAGTTGCCTTAGTCATAAGCATAAGATTTTCAGCTGCATCTTTAGAAAATCCTGATTCTAACAATGTTTTTTCCCATTCACTTGGCACTATTAGCTGTAAATCAACTTTTTTATTTAAGGTTTCTTCAAATATTTCTGCTATTTCTGATGGACTATAATCTTTTGGGCCTAAAATCTCATATATTCTTTCTTGATGCCCCTGATTAATAATTACATTTGCTAAAAATTTAGAGACATCTATTGGGGAAATCATTGGTAACCTCATATTAATAGGAAAGAATGTTGGAAGAATCCCATATTCTTTGATTAAGTCCATATATCCAATCCAATTACTAAAATAATATGTTGGTCTTACAAAAACCTGTTTAATATCTAAATCTAAAAATGCATTTTCTAACATATATGAAGCCATAAGATTACCGTTTTTTTCTTTATTATGAGCTCCCATAGAAGATAATCCAACAATTTTAGTAATATCTGATGATAAAATTGCTTCTCTATAATTATCTATAATAATTTTTGTTTCTTTCAAAAAATTATTACTTTGTGGATTTTCAGGCGTTAATAAAAAAACTGTTTTACCCCCACTAAAAGCTTTTTTTAATTCATCTAAATTAAAATAATCTGCAATAGCAATTTCAGCACCTATTTTTTTCAACTTTTCGGCTTTAGCTTCATCTCTAATAACAGCTCTTACCTTTTCACCTTGCTTTAATAAGTTTTCAACAAGCATATAACCTATTTGTCCTGTTGCTCCTAATACTATATTCATAATCTACCTCCAATTATATAAATAATCTATTATTAGAAGTCAATAATGAACTTCTATATAATTGACTATAGTTATATTATATAGATATTAATATGACACCATTATGTCATATTAATATCTATTTAGAGAATTTATTAACTTACTTTTTATTTCCTCTCTTATATGCAAAGGTTCAAGGATCTCTATATTCTCCCCAAAAGACATTAGGTATCCAAACATCCAATCGCCTACTGGAAAATCTAAATTAACTATATAATCTCCATTATCATCTAGAGAGTAATTTTGAAACTCATCAAATACCCTAAATGCTAGTTTCTTATTTATTCTTACTTTTACATGTACTAATTCTTTAGAATATCCTATATCCTTTTCTGTAAATATTTTATTAGGAACAACTCTAGCAAACCTTTCTGAAATTACATTTACACTCTTCATTCTTGTAAGTTTAAAAAATCTATTATCCTCTTTTTTCTACAATAAGCATATAAATACCACCCCTGCCCCTTAAAAACTAATTTTAATGGTTCAACAATACGCTCTAGTAACTCTCCATTTGCATTAAAATACTCAAAAGATATTAAATTCTTATTTATTATGGAGTTCTTTATAACTGTAAATTTTTCTCCTAAATCATTATTTTTATCCCAATTTGAAAAATCAACTTCAATCCAATTCTCGTTATTTCCTCCTAAAAATGAATTTAATTTAGACAAAGCTCCATTAAACTCATCTTTATTAACAGCATTTAACCCTTGCATAGCTGCTAATATTTCTTTCCTTTCTTCTTGTGTTAAAATTGCTTTATTTAATATAAAATCTGCTAAAAGACTTATTCCTCCGCCTTTTCCCTTAGTCATATAAATGGGAACTCCTGCCTCTGACAAATTTTCTATATCCCTATAAATAGTTCTTTGAGAAACTTCAAAATGGTCAGCTAATTCCTTTGCTGTAATATTCTTTTTATCTAATAAAATATATATTATTTCAAATAGTCTATTTCCCTTCATTTTTACCACCTAAACTTACCTTATAATAATTACTTAATAATATCTTTATATAATAAAAAAAGACTACATTCTATAATTTCTTACTAGTAATGTAGCCCAAAGTTCAACTTGTTCTTCTTATATAAATTTATAAATTACTTTTGATTTTACTACCGATATCCCAATTTCACTTTTAGAAAGGAATATCTATACACAATAAATTCTATATGATTTTCATAAATTAAATAATTTATTTTGGTGCAGATGGCGGGACTTGAACCCGCACGAGGATTCCTCGTCACCCCCTCAAGATGATGCGTCTGCCATTCCGCCACATCTGCATAATATATTCATATACTATATTCTAATTTATATAAAATAGTTTTTCAATATATATATTAAATTATATATTAGTATAATCATATATAACTTTAAAAACCATGTATATAAAGAATTAAATTCTTTATATACATGGTTTTTACTTATAAAACATTATAAGTATTTTTTATAATATTTTATTTACTCAAAGAAATTACCATACATCCATAAGGTGATAAAAATATCTTATTTTCATCGATTTTATTTTCATCTGAATTAGTTAAAATCATTTTAGTTTTTACATTGTCTAACTCACTTAAAGATGCCATAATTTTTCTCCATAAAAATTACATACTACTAATATTTTTTGACCTTTATGTTCCCTAATATAAGCTAATATCCTTGGGTGATCTTTTAAAATTGGTATAAAACTGCCCTCGCATATTACTTCATTATTCTTTCTTAAATTTATTAAGTCTTTATAGTAATTTAATATAGAATTAGAATTTTTCTTTTCAGAATATACATTTATATTTTTATAGTTCTTTGAAACGCCTATCCACGGTGTTCCCTTTGTAAACCCAGAATTTTCTTCACTATTCCATTGCATTGGTGTTCTTGAATTATCTCTTGATCTATTTTTTAATATATTTATAACTTCATTTTCATTTATGCCCTTATTCAAGAGAATATTATAAGCATTTAGTGACTCTACATCTCTGTACTCATTAATATTATCAAAATTAGGATTTGTCATTCCAATTTCTTCACCTTGATATATATATGGTGTTCCTCTCATTAAATGTATAGCTGTAGCCAACATTTTTGAAGACTCGTCTCTATAAACTGTATCATTTCCAAATCTAGATACTATTCTAGGTTGATCATGATTACACCAAAATAAAGCATTCCATCCATTTCCTTCTTCCATTTCTACTTGCCAACTAAACAATATATCCTTTAGCTTTTCAAAGTCAAATGGCGCTAACTTCCACTTTTCGCCTTCAGGATAATCTACCTTTAAATGATGAAAATTAAAAGTCATATTTAACTCTTCATTATTTGGATTAGTATATTTTATACAATTCTCTATTGTTGTAGAAGACATTTCACCAGCAGTCATAATTCCATCATATTTTGAAAAAACTTCATTATTGATTAATTTTAAATACTCATGTATCTTAGGTCCATCAGTATAAAATCTTCTACCATCTCTAGTAGGGGATTTAAAATCATCATCTAAATATTCTTCATCCTTAGATAAAAGATTAATAACATCTAATCTAAATCCATCAACTCCCATATCTAGCCAATATCTCATCATTTTAAATATTTCTTCTCTAAGTTTTGGATTTTCCCAATTTAAATCTGCCTGTGTCTTATCAAATAGGTGAAGATAATATTCATTTAAGCTTTCTACATATTGCCATGCAGATCCACCAAACTTAGATCTCCAATTATTAGGCAATTCTCTCCATATGTAAAAATCATGATAAGGATTATCTTTACCTTTAAGCGCTTCTTTAAACCAAATATGCTCTGTAGATGTATGATTCACTACCATATCCAGTATTAACTTCATTCCTCTTTTATGAGTTTCCTTAAGTAATTGTTTAAAATCTTCTAAAGTTCCAAACATTTTATCTATATTATAATAATCCGCTATATCATAACCATTATCATTTTGAGGTGATACATATATAGGTGTAAGCCAAAGTACCTTCACCCCTAAATTCTTTAAGTAATCTAATTCTTCTATTATTCCAACTATATCTCCAATTCCGTCTCCATTGCTATCCTTAAAACTTTTAGGATAAATTTGATATACTACTGATGATTTCCACCAATTCTGTTCTTTCATTTACTCCACCTCTTAATAGATATGGGCTGTCACAAAGATGTGACAGCTCAATTTTTTTATTATTCTAAGTTTTCTATATCTGATCCAAACTTTTTATTAAATATGAAGGTTAAAACTATTGGAACTACTACTGCTACTACCATTGCGATTATAAAAGGAACCCAATATTGAGGTTGAATTGCTAAAAATCCAGGTAATCCTCCTATTCCAATAGAATTAGCTAATACTCCAGAAAGTATTGAAATTACTGCTGCACAGCCTGATCCTATTAATGCTGCAATAAATGGGAATTTATATTTTAAATTAATACCAAACATAGCTGGTTCAGTAACCCCTAACCATGCAGATATACCTGCTGATGCTGCTATTGATTTTATTTTTGCATTCTTCTTGTATATTATTAACATAGCTACTGCTGAAGCTCCTTGAGCAATATTACTCAATGCTATAAGTGGCCATATCATAGTACCCCCATTTGCAATTAATTGTAAATCTACTGCAATAAAAGTATGATGTAATCCTGTAATAACTAATGGCGCATAAGCTACTCCAAAAATTATTGCTCCAAGTATTTTAAATGGTCCTGTTAATAAATAATTGAAAATAATTGCAACGTAATTGCCAAGTTCTCTTGAAATTGGTCCAATTATTATATAAGATAATAAAACTGTTACTAAAAGAGTTGTAAATGGGATAACTATTAATTTCAATACATCAGGTATATATTTTTTAAGTGTAAGTTCAATTTTAGTTAATACGATACCAGATAACATAGCTGGAATTACTTGTGCTTGATATCCAACCTTGTCTATTGTAAACCAACCAAAATTCCAGAATGGAACACTTCCATTTTGCACTGCTTCTGCATATCCATAAGCATTTAATAACTGTGGTGATACTAATGTAATACCAAGTACTATACCAAGAATTTCTGAGCCACCAAATTTTTTAACTGTTGACCAAGTTACCGCCACAGGTAAGAAGTGGAATATTGCTTCTCCTAAAATCCATAAAAAACTATGAATTTCTGCTAAAATTGGATGTAAACTAGTAAGTGTTTGTGTACCATCTCCAAATACAGCTAAATCACCTATTATATTTCTAAATCCTAATATTAACCCCCCAGTAATAATTGCTGGTAAAATGGGAATAAATATTTCAGCAAGTCCAGCTATAACTCTTTGTACTATTGACATATTCTTTTGAGCAGCCTTTTTAACTTCTTCCTTAGACTCTGCTTTCAATCCTGATACTTGAATTAATTCATCATAAAAAGCTTGTACACTATTTCCTATAATGACTTGGAATTGACCTGCATTTACAAATGTACCTTTAACTGATGGTAGTTTTTCAATATCCTTCGCTCTCTCTTTAGCAATCTTTTCATCTTTTAAGACAAATCTTAATCTAGTTACACAATGACTTGCACTGGCAATGTTGTCTTTCCCCCCAACAAGTTCTAACAAGTCTAATGCCTCTTGTCTAAACTTTCCCATAGCGTTCTCTCCTTTTAAACATTTTATTTTTGATTACGATTACATTATATCTTGTTTAAACAAGTATGTCAACACTTGTTTAAACAAGATTGTTTTTTCTTTTTTTATTTTATTTTTACCTCTTAGTGCTATAATATACTATATAGTAAGCCCTAAAGGAGATTTTAATTAATATGAAACAAGTGAAATACACGGAAATATATGAATACTTAAAAAATAAAATATTAAATGATGAATTTAAATCTGGCGAAAAACTTCCTTCTGAAAATGAATTAACATCATTATTTGAAGTAAGTAGAAATACTGTTAGACGAGCAATAAATCAGCTATCCTTTGAAGGTCTTGTTGCAAGTGTTCATGGAAAAGGAGTTTTTATTTTAGAAAAACAACAACTTAAATTTTTAGTTGGTGGATTACAAAGCTTTAAAGAAGCTTCAGTAACTAACAATGTAAATTATTTAACTCATGTACATAGATTCGAAGAATTAACAGTTGATGAAAAGCTCTCCAAAAAAACTGGTTTTTCATTAGGATCAAAAGTTATTTATATAATAAGATCTAGAAATATAGATGGAGAAGAAAGTATATTAGATATAAATTTCTTCTTAAAAGACATAATTAAAGACTTGGATAAAAATATTGCAAGTAAGTCAATTTATGAACACATAGAAAATAATCTTTCTTTAAAAATTGCTGGTGCTCAAAAAATAGTTTCGGTAGAGCCAGTCTCTAAACTCGATATGAAGTTTATAGATTTAAAAAATTACAATTTAGTTGCCATAATAAAAAATTATGTCTATTTAGAAGATGGAACTTTATTTGAATATACTGAATCACGTCATAGACCAGACAAATTTACCTTTTCTACATATGCTAAGAGATTATAATTTCATATAAACTAAAAATGAATCAAGAAATCTTTTTCCTGATTCATTTTTATTTTCTTATTTATTAAATTTTCTTCTTAGTGCCAGTAATGCATTTAAATTGTCGTAAGAATATACTTCTTCAGTTTTTTCATTTCCAAATGCTCCGTATATATTACTGTTTATATTTACAACTTGAAAAACCTTCATTTTATTTATTGCCATTTTGTAAAGTTCTTCATCATTTATTACCTTTGCTAATTGTGCAATATTAGCATAAATAGCTGTAGATTCTATTTTACTTTCATCCTTCATATTTACATTATATGAACTTGATATATATCCAAAATTTTTTAATCTATCTTTAATCCAATTTGTACTTTCACTTATATCTTCATTTACTTCTGCTTTATTTAAAATAACTAATATAGACAATAAAGTATCTATATTTTCTTCCTTATCATATTCATTTGTACTGCCATCATAATACTTTTTATATAGTGGTAAATCCTTACTTATGTAACCTTGCTCTATAATTTCACTTGATTTATTATAAACTTCATTCCATTTGTCATCAAATAAAGATAAAAGTTTTATTGCATATAAATCCAAATAACATAAGGTAGTTATATTACTTTTTCCATATCCATCATGAAAATCTATTAATCTATTGTCTGTAATTAAATTTTTGTATATTCCATTTGAAACCTTTATTCCATAGTATCTATATCTTAAATTATGAAATTCTTCTGAAGCAATTACTAGAGATCTTACTATTCTTAAATCATCTATTGTAGCTGATACCTCTGAAGGCTTATTATTTTCTATTCTCCAACTAACTAATTTATTTTTTAAAATCATATTTTCTTTTAAATACTGAAAGGATTTTTTATAATCTTCTTGATTATCTTCATATAAATAATAATTTAAAATCATTCCTTGAGATTCTGATAGAATATCATGCCCCTTAGTTAAATCCCCTTCTGTTTTGATATTATTATAATTAGTATATATTCCTCCAAACTCATTAATTAATTTACTGTCTATAAAATTAATTAATATTTCTTCTTCCTTAGTTATTTCCTCATTTGAAATAACTGAATTTATTTCTATTTTTTATATATATTATATATATATATCATACTAATAAGA
>NZ_ASRV01000101.1 GCF_000401215.1 Clostridium sartagoforme AAU1
AATATAATAATTATAATTCTATATACCTTTTTCATATGTCTACCTCTTCCTTTATTACTTTTCCTTATTATTTGATTTTAAGATTTTTAAAGTTTTATATATATTATCTAATTCTGAATCTGATAATGAATCAAGATTATCTATTTTATATTTAATAAAATCTATAGTTTCGTCCTTAAAATCTCTTTTTCTTTTCTTTCTCCCATCATTATTTATTATATAAGCCGCTATCGTACTTGTAGTTACTCCTATAAATCCAATTCCAAAAATCATTAATAAAATAGCCACTATTCTTCCACTATTAGTTGTGAGAAGTACATCTCCATACCCAACGGTAGTGAAAGTTACAAAGCTCCACCATATAGCATCTCCAAAACTCATATTTTCTAATAAAGCTATAATTACTGCTGCTAATACAATTATAATAGTAGTTAAAACTAACATATAGTTAAATTTATTAATTTTTACAGATTCTCTTATTTTATTCTTAAATTTGATTATAAAAATTATAAGTATAACTACTTTTGTTATTTTTATTAATAATTTTAAGTCTATAACCATTCCTATATTCAAAGTATAAATCATTTTGCTTATTCCAAAAACAGGTATTATAGAAATTAAATCTACAAGATTATTAATTATAAAATTTATTTTGTTTTTTGATAAACCTAATCTTATTATATAGTCCATAAAAAATATATAGCAAATTATTAAATTTATATAATAAAAAGTTTCTACTACACTAATGGGCAGTTTATACATAAGTTCTAATATTATCATTATTGCACCCATCAACGATAATAAACCAATAAAGATATCATAAACTAATCTCTTTTGCATACAAATACCTCTCCTATAGTTATCTACTTATATTTATATAGTAACTTTAGAAAAAATGATATATACGATGTAATAAATATCACACACCGAGCTTAATTCTATTTTAATTTGAGATTATTCAATTGATATCAGTGTTTTATCAATTTATATAAGTAAGAAGGCAATACTTAACTTAGTACTGCCTAATAATTTATATAATTGAAAACTTATATATTGTTTCTTTATTATACTCTTCACCTTTTCTTAAAATTGAATACTTAGCAAATATATTATTCTCTCCTATAGGAGGACTTTGAGTTTCTATTGCCAAGGCCTCTCTTCTCTTAGCACTTCTATTTGCATAAGATATTTTTTCATCATCTGGGAAATTTAACGAATATAAAACTACGCTATTTTGATTTGTGTAAACATCCATTTGCCTTCCTGAAGCTTTATGGTATAATCTAATTTTTATATCATTACCGCCATTTAGAATCCAAGTATGATCATATCCTTGTCCAATTTCCAGTTGATAATCTTCTTCCTCTATATCTCTTCCTATTGTTTTAGGACTTGTAAAATCAAATGGAGTTCCATCTACGCTTATTATCTTTCCAGTTGGAACTTGATTTTTATTTATTTCAGTTATAAAATCACTATCTATATATAAATGATGATTTAAAATGTTCTCTTTATAATTGCCACTTAAATTAAAATAACTATGATTAGTTAGATTAACTAATGTATCTTCATCACTTATTGCTTTATATGATATTTTCAATTCATTTTCTTCTGTTATAGTATATCTTAAATTAATTTTTAAATTACCAGGATATCCTTCCTCCCCTGATGGACTTAAATAAGAAAATTCTATATATCCTTCGTTTTCGTTAATATTTGTTTTTACATCTAAAAACCTTTTGTCAAAGCCATTTATTCCTCCATGACCTTGATTAGACCCATAATTTTTATCAAAACTTAAAACGTTGCCATTTAATTCGACTTTACCTTTTGCAATTCTACCAGCTGTTCTTCCTATCAATGCTCCTAAATATGATGGATTTTTTTCATATGAGTTTATATCTTCATATTTAAGAACTACATTTTCAATTATTCCATTTCTATCTGGTACTAATATATCAGTTATTATAGCACCATAATTTAATGCATTTATCCCAAAACCATTAGAGTTTCTTAAGTTATAGCTTTCCACCTTTTTGTTATTAAACTTCCCAATTAACACCTTTAAAATTTCCATAGTTTCACTCCTAAAACTTATACTTTTTTAATATATATGTTTCAATTAATAATCTACCTCATTACAGTCTTATAAAATTAAAAGTTAATAGGTTTATTTAAGTTAAATGTAGAATATTTATTGCAACTTATATACTAATAAATTATATTTTACTAATATTTTTATGTGCTTTAAAATAGCTAATAATCCAAATACCTAGTTATATTCATAATATACCGATAAAATATAACAGTCAATTATAAAAAACCTTTTTAGTAAATTTTTACTAAATTTAAATGTTTTTTATAATCTTCAAATGATTATTTATATAATTCTAATATATTTGTAACTTTGCTAATCTTTGCTATATTTAATAATCTATAAGCTTTGGTAGAAAATGTTTAATTGTAAAAATTTATTCTTATTGTTTATTTTATACTATTCAATTATAATAGAATTATATTTTTTATACTGGGGGAGTTAAAATGGGATCTTGGTCTGATAAATTTTCTGTTAACATAGACATTATAGATGAGCAACATAAGGAGTTATTTAACATACTTGATAAATGCTATGAACTATTACTAAAAGATAAGGAAAATGATAAATATGATGAAATTATCACTATACTTGAAGAGTTAAAAGAATATACAATTTATCATTTCCAAACTGAAGAAGATTTTATGCGTAAAAATGGCTACTCAAAATTTTTAACACATAAATTTGCTCATGATGCTTTTATCGAAGAAATTAATAAATTTGACATATATTCTATAGATATAGATCAAAAAAAATCTATAAATGACATACTAGATGTGGTTTCTAATTGGATAAAGGTACATATAATGGAAACAGATAAAAACATCCCTAAATACTTAAAAATGTAATAGAACCATGTATAGTATCTAATTCTACTTAGTACTATGCATGGTTCTATCTTCATTATATATATAAACTATTATTATACTAATTGAATATTATCTCTAAATTCTTATACTAATTCTTTAATTAATATTTAAATAATTCAAATCTATATTTTTGAAGTACTTCTGGATATTTATCAT
>NZ_ASRV01000102.1 GCF_000401215.1 Clostridium sartagoforme AAU1
CTGGATATTTATCATTATCCACTTCACTTAAAAACATTTCTATAGGTCTGGCGTATATTCCTTTATCATCATAAAGTGCTTTATATAAAACTAAAGTTAAATCTTTATCATTTGAATGAAAATACTCATCATCTTTTATGTATATTTCTATCAATGAATTTAACTCTGTATGAAATGCCTTTAATACTTTAAGATCTTTGCTATTATCTTTGTTTTCTATATATTTACAAATCCCCATAACAGCATAGTATTTATTTTTAAAATGCTTATAAATTGCTGGATACTTTAAATCTCTCATTTACTCTCCCTATTTATTTAAAATATTTCTTGGAAATCCTAATTCATATTGTCTAGGTAAATCAACCTTTTTATTTAATTTAATAGCTGCTTCTAATGGCCAATATGGATTTCTAAACATTGCTCTTCCAACTGCTACAAGATCTGCTTCTTCATTTCCTATTACTGCATTAGCAAGCTCAGGCTCATCTAGCCTTCCAACAGCAATAACATCTGCGTTTAAAGCTTCTTTAATAGCTTTTGCATAAGGTACTTGATATGCTGCATGTGTTCCTGGTTTACCGGCTGCTGCTATTTTGCCTTCTCCCCCTGCACTAATATGAAATATATCTGCTCCTGCTTCTTTATATGCTTTGGAAAGCTTAATACTTGTTTCTATTCCATATCCATTTTCTACATATTCTACTGCTGATATGCGCATTATTAGAGGCATATCTTTTGGCATTTCACTTTTAGCTGCTTTAATTATATCTACTCCAAATTTAGTTAAATCCTTTCCATACTCATCACTTCTTTTATTAGTTAATGGTGAATGAAATTGATGTATTAAATATCCATGAGCTCCATGAATTTCTATAGCATCAAATCCTGCTTTAATAGCACGCTTAACTGATAATCTAAATTTATCCACAATTTCTTTTACTTCTTCTGTAGATAATTCCTTTGGAGTTTTACTTTTATCATCAAATTGAATAGGCGATGGTGCAACTGGTATTTCTGCATCTTCAGCCTTTCTTCCCGCATGTGCAATTTGAATTGCCACTTTAGCACCATATTTATGGCACTCATCTACTATTTTCTTTAAAGGTTCTATCTGTTCATCACACCATAGTCCTAAATCATAATCACTTATTCTTCCATCTGGTTCTACATCTGTCATTTCTATAATTATTAAGCCTACACCACCAATTGCTCTACTTACATAATGCATATAATGCCATTCATTAGCTATTCCATCTTTTTTCTCTACTGAATATTGACACATTGGAGGTAATACAATTCTATTTCTTAACTCAAGCCCCTTCATTTTATAGGGTGTAAATAAATCCTTCATTCAAAAATCACCTTCCTTAATTTATTAACTTACATTTAGTATAAAAAATATATTTTTCTAAATCAAGTGCTGAATTTTTATCTATTGAATATAAAATAAGAATTCTCTTATTTGAGAACTCTTATTTTTAAATTTAATTTAGTATATAACTTTATAATTACATAACTCTTGATGGGAAAATAGCATCTAATATCCCTATAACTAATGCTGCTATTAAGGCTCCTATAATTGATACTCTCATATTAGGCACAAAAAACTGTGCTACATATATTATTACTGCTGAAATAACAAACCCCTTTAACCCTTTTCCAAATGGAGAAGCATCTACTCCCATAAAGGATTCTACTATATAATCTAATATAGTAATTACTACTGCTGCTATTAAATAAGACCATAATCCATTGATACTAAATCCAGGAGTAAAAAAGGATGTTATTCCTAAAATTATAGCCACCATTACTAATCTTCCTATCCATCCTACTATACTAGTTTTATTTTCCCTTGTATTATTACTTTGAGACATATTAATTCCTCCTTTGTAAAATTTATATTGTCTATATATAGTATTAACTAAATAAAAAAAATTATTTCTTATGCTTTAGTTTTAAAATTGCATATTGCTGGAAATAATTAAACTGAGGTGATTTATATGGTAATTATGTCAAATATACTTTTTTATTTGATTATTCTAATTTCTACGTTTTTGTTTATTTATATTATTAATAGTGTCTTGGACGCTTTTAATTCCTTAGATGATCTAAACTCTTATAATAAAATATTACATAATGATTTATTATAATAAAAAAACAATCCTTGATTATTAATGCAAGGATTGTTTTAACTTTTCTGAATATCATTTTTGAAATTTTTTTCTATTCACTAATTTTTATATTTCCAACTCTAACTAATAAATCATGTATAAAGTTCGATCCTCTACTTATTAATATCCCAGTTAATATAACACCTAAATAGGGAATAAAAGTTTTTACCCCTAGTAATGATAATATATCTAGATTAGTTCCTATAGCTATTAGTACGGAGACCACTAATGCTCCTACTCTATCTATAACTAACTTTCCATTTTGCCATATCATCTTTAAAGTTTCCCATACACTTTCAGCTAGTAAGGAAATTAAAATTAAGATAATAAAATTCTCCATTTAAATCTCTCCAATTTATTTATTATATTATCTAATATTATAAATTTAATTTTTTTATGACTTTTACCTATGAAAAATTTTTATTTATAATTTTCTGATTGACAAAAAACTTGTCTTTAATTTATTATCTATACAAGTAGTTAACTATTTGCCAGGTAGAATTTTATACATACTGCTTTCTACCTGGTATTAATTTTATATGTTTTATAAAATTATTTTTGATTAAAACCATTTCTTTTTTATATAAAATAAAAGCACCTAGGTTTCTAAGTTCTTTTATCTTTATGGCAAGTAGCTTTTTTAAAGGATGCTACTAAGAACCTTCTCTTTATTGATTTTAGATATATCATAAAGATATTTATAAATTCACTTTATTTTCCTCTTTCTATAGTAAATATATTTTTTATTTTTAAAATAAAAAAGAGTTTTAAGATATACTTAAAACCCTTGATTCAAACAAAAATTATCTTCTATTTTGCTCTTTTTTAGCTCTTCTACAAGATACACATCTTGTTGGCTCATTATCGAATCCTTTTTCTTTGTAGAATTCTTGTTCTCCTACTGAAAATATGAATTCGCTTCCGCAATCTCTACAAGTTATTGTTTTATCTGTCATAAATATTCCTCCTAAATTTAAAGATTCCAAATGGATAATAATCTCCAATTTACGAGAAATTATTTATCTAAATCAAACCTATATTAATTAGCTTTTCGCTATTCATTTATATTATCATATTATAATAGTTTTAGCAATAGTTTTTTATAAAAATCTTTTCAAATAAAATTTAGAGCTACTAATTAAATTTTCCTCTAACCAATTATAAACAAATATAGTATAATTAAGGAAATAATTTATGATTGGAGTAGTTTTATGAAATATCTTAAAGTATTTTTTATTTTTATCTTATCCTGTACATTTTTTGTATTCTTCAGTTTTTATATTTTACCAATGATATTATTTCTCTTAATGACTAAAGTGACAGTTGCACACTCATACCGTTTTATCTATTATATTGGAATGACTGTTATTTTTGCAACTATAGTTACATGCACTTATTTAATAATAAGTAAGATTAAATCTATAGAATAAGAAACCCCTCTAGAAAACTCTCTATTGATAAACATTTAATAATTATTAAAAATAAAATAACAAGAGAATATTAAGGTAAGATTTTAATATCTACACCTATAAACCCTTGCTATTACTTATGCGAGACAAGCCGTAAGCGGAGTTCTGTATTAAGCAATCATCTATCTAGGCTTATTGTTACCAATAAGCTCAAGCGGTACACCCGGAAACGGAGCGGGCAACTCCAAAATGTTTCCCTATTCGACCTTGCTCCAAGTGGGGTTTACATAGCCATCATGTCACCATGATGCTGGTGAGCTCTTACCTCGCCTTTCCACCCTTACCTAAATAACACTCCAAATCTACAATTTGGTTAGTGGAACTTATACATTCTAATAAATTAGAAGTTATAAGTTTAAACTTTAGGCGGTATCTCTCTGTTGCACTTTCCTTCAAGTCGCCTTGACTGGACGTTATCCAGCACCCTGCCCTATGGAGCTCCGACTTTCCTCTCCTAGATCTAGTCTAGCAGCGATTGCATGTCTTACTCGCGAAGATTATGTTATCACAACTTAGTCAATAATGCAAATGATATTTTTTACATTTTAAACAAATTGTAGGATTATTACTAACATAATTAGAATTACCCAAGAATAAAATCCTATTCCCGAAAGTAATAATGTTAAGAGAATGAGTATAAATATACATAATCTAGCTGCAGGATTACAACAATTTCTAAAAAACGGTACTCCCTTACTTATGTTTTTACTTATTCCCTCACAAATATCTTTAAACCCATCTTGAAATGTTTTGCCCCAAGAATTGCTCTTCTTTCTATAATATGATTTTCCCATAATTAATCTCCCATATATTACTCTTATTATTATTAGTTTATGCTTTAAATTAATAAAAGTTGTTTATAAAAAGGTAACCATATGTAAGTTGCTTTATTTTAATTAAAAGCAACTTTATACATTTCCATTTGAAGAATTAAGTAAGAGAAAAACCCTTACACAAATGTGTAAGGGTCTTCACTTTTAGTAGATATTAAGATTTCTATGTCTTGTAATTTATCTGTTAATTTATTGATAACTTGTAAAAAAACAATCCATTCAGAAGAAAAATGCCCTGTATCTATTATTGATACTCCTAATTCTTTATAATCAGATGCATAATGATATGTTGTATCACCTGTTATTATACAATCTGCACCTTTTTTGTATGCTTTTTCAAAGAAATCACTGCCACTTCCATTAATGATCGCAATATTTTTAACTTTTTCACAACCCTTAACGACTTTCAATGATTTTACATTTAATTTTTCTTTAATATCTTCTATTAAGTCTTCTAATTTAATAAAATCTTCTAATCTAACAATTCTTCCTAATCCTTCATTATCATTTCTAGCCATTTTATTAACTTCTATAAGTTCATTAGTGCTGTAACCTAATAGATTTACTATAGTTTCATTTAAACCATTCTCTGCAGAATCTAAATTAGTATGACTTGAATATAAACTTATGTCATTTTTAATTAATTCTATTATCTTTTTACCTATTAATGTATCTGTTGTTATACTGCTTGGCTTTCTAAATATAAGAGGATGATGAGTTATTATTAAATCTACGCTTTTTTCTTTTGCTTCTTTTATTACATCCAATGTGCAATCTAAAGCTAAAAGTATTTTCTTCACCTCTTTATTTCTATCTCCTACCATCAAACCTACATTATCAAAATCTTCTTTTAATGTTTTTGGAGCAAACTCCTCCATTATTCTAATAATATCTTTAATTTTTTTCATAAACATCTTCCTTATAGAAAATTAATCATATTTGTAATAACGTCTATCTTCTCTTGTATTGATTTTCTTCTTTCATTTGAATTAATAGTACTTTCTGTTATGAAACTATTAATTTTTTCATAGTTTTCAACTTTTGAAATTAAATACTCCTTCATTAAAGGATGTTTTTGCATTAAAAGTTTAGGGCTTACTTCATAGTATATTGGATCTAAGTTCGTAGCCTCTCCTTCTTTTCTCCTTACTTTAAAAAGTTCATAATATATATTTTCATCTAAACAAAGATCTTCATTTATTATTTCATAATTATTAGTGTAAAGATATTCTCTTAGAACTTCTGGATTTTGTGCTGGTTGTAGTATTAAATACTTCATAGAATTAACTTTTTCAATTTGTTCTTCCAGTATATCTCTAATTAAATTTCCACCCATACCAGCAATTACTGTAACTTCCACTTCATCTTTTTCTAAAACTTTAAGTCCATCACCTAATCTAAACTCTAATTCCTCTCCCATGCCTTCTAGTATTGCATTTAACCTTGCTTTATCTAATGGTTCCTTATTTATATCTACAGCTATAGCTTTACTACAAATTCCACTTTTCAAAGCATGTAATGGAATATATCCATGATCTGTGCCTATGTCTGCTAGTACTGAGGTATTTTCAATATTTTTAATTATAAAATTTAATCTTTCGCTTAGTTCCATATTTTTTTCTCCTTGCTAAATTAAAATTAGCACCTTTTGGTGCTAATCTAAATAATCCTTTAATTTTTTACTTCTTGAAGGGTGCCTTAATTTTCTTAAAGCCTTAGCTTCTATTTGTCTTATTCTTTCTCTAGTTACATTAAATTCCTTACCAACTTCTTCTAAAGTTCTTGCTCTTCCATCATCTAATCCAAATCTTAGTCTTAATACTTTTTCTTCTCTTGGAGTTAAAGTATCTAGAACATTTATTAATTGCTCCTTAAGCATAGTAAATGCTGCCGCTTCTGCTGGTGCTAAAGCATCATCATCTGGGATAAAATCTCCAAGATGTGAATCTTCTTCTTCACCTATAGGAGTTTCTAAAGATACTGGTTCTTGAGCTATTTTTTGTATTTCTCTTACTTTATCTACTGGTAAGTCCATAACTTTTGAAATTTCTTCTGGAAAAGGATCTCTTCCTAGCTCTTGTAATAATTGTCTTTGTACTCTTATTAATTTATTTATAGTTTCTACCATATGGACAGGTATTCTTATAGTTCTTGCTTGGTCTGCAATAGCTCTAGTTATTGCCTGTCTTATCCACCATGTAGCATAGGTAGAAAATTTAAATCCTTTCCTATAGTCGAACTTTTCTACGGCTTTAATAAGTCCTAAATTTCCTTCTTGAATAAGGTCTAGAAATAACATTCCTCTTCCAACATATCTTTTAGCAATACTTACAACAAGTCTTAAATTTGCTTCTGCTAATTTCTTTTTAGCTCTTTGATCTCCTTGTTCTATTCTATTTGCTAATTCTATTTCTTCTTCTGAAGATAATAAAGGAACTTTTCCAATTTCTTTTAGGTACATTCTTACTGGGTCATCTATAGCTATACCTTCTGGAATAGTTAAATCTAATTCTAATTCTTCTTCAACTACATCAATACCATTAGGATCACCTATAACCTCTATACCCATGGACTCTAACACTTCATATATTTTTTCTATTTGTTCCGGACTTAAGTCTATATGTTCAATTTCATCCATTATTTCCTTATATGTTAAAGTACCATTTTTCTTTCCTTTATCTAGTAGATTTTTAACTATATTCATTTTGCTATTTTTGTCCTCATTCTCTTTTTTACCTTGTTTAGCTTTTGTTTTTTCATCTACCATTTTGTTACCTCCTTCCGTTATTGCCAATTATTACTTTGCACCTCTCTTTAACTTCTCATTAACTTTTTTAACTCAATTGCTATTTTTATAGATTCTTCAATTTTACCTTGTGCTTCTAAAAGCTTTTGTTTCTTTATTAATTCATCTAGTTGTTGGTTTAATTTATAATTATCTAATTGCTTGATAAAATCTTGTATTAATCTTTTATTATCTTTACCTATTAAAACATTTTGCTCTTTAATTTTTATAATTTCGTCAATAGTTTTTAAATTTGTGCATTTTGATTCTAAAAAAGTTATTATATTATTTATATTCCCCTTTTTAGCTTCTTTAATAATAGAAAAAATCTCTTTATGTTCTGGAAGAATTAACTCATCTTGGCTTATTACTTGACTAATATAGTCAAAATATTCTTCTTCTAAACATAACTTCATTAAGGATCTCTCAGCTTTTAAAAAAGCTGGCTCTAAATATAATTTTGTTCCATTTTCTTCCTTATTATTCATAAAAGCATTTTCTTTTATACTTTTTGTCATTTTTTTTGATAATAAATCATATAATGTTTGTTCTCTTATACCAGTATTTTCTGATATCTTCTTTATATAGACATCTTTTTCTATAGAATTAACATTTGCTAAAATCTCTGTTACTCTTTTTCCATATTTAACTAAATCATTGCTATCCTTAAGGTTAATTCCTTCTTCTGCTTTTTTAATCCTATAGTCTATTAAACTTTCAGCATTATTAATTAATTTAATAAATGCTTCTTTTCCATTACTTCTTACGTATTCATCTGGATCTTTTCCTTGTGGAATACTTAACACCCTTACGTCAAATCCTGCATCTTTTAATATCTCTAGACCTCTCATAGTTGCTGCCTGACCAGCTATGTCAGCATCATATGATATTATAACTTTATCAGCATATCTCTTTAATAATCTAGCTTGATTTGTAGTTAAAGCTGTACCTAAGGATGCTACTACATTTGTAATTCCATATTGATGCAAAGTTATTAAGTCCATATATCCTTCTACCATAATGAAATATCTATCCTGCATCTTACTTTTTATAGCAAAATTTAATCCATATAGATTGGTTCCCTTTTGAAAAACCAAAGTTTCTGGAGAGTTTAGATATTTTGGTTTTGAATCATCTAAGACTCTTCCTCCAAAGCCTATTACCTTACCCCTATAATCAAATACTGGAAATATAACTCTGTTTCTAAACCTGTCATATTTATTTCCTGTTCTCTCTGAGGTCGAAACTAATCCTGCCTCAAGTAATAAGTCATCTCTAAATCCTAATTTTCTCAAATGTAATATTAAATTGTTCCAACTATCTTTTGCAAAGCCTAACCCAAATTTCTTTATTGTTTCTTCCTTTATGCCTCTGTTTAAAAAATATTCCTTTGCTTCTCTTGTGTTTTTCAAGTTTGAATAAAAGAACCTTGCTGCTTCTACATTTACTTTATAAAGTATTTCTCTCTTTTTTGCAGTTGGACTTATTCTCCCTTGCTCACTTTCTATTGTAATATTAGCTCTATCCGCTAAATATTTAACAGCTTCTACAAATGGCATATTTTTATTTTTCATAACAAAAGAAATTACATTTCCAGATTCTCCACACCCAAAACATTTATATATTTGCTTATCTTGCGATACTGAAAATGATGGTGTCTTTTCATTATGAAATGGACATAGTCCTGAAAAGTTTCTTCCAGATCGTTTAAGCCTAACTGATTCAGATATTACATCTACTATATCATTTTGTTCTTTTACCTTTTCTAGAATCTCTTCAGAAATCTGCAAGGAGATTCACCTCCTTACTCATAATTTTCGTCAACTTATATTTATTTCGACATTTTTTCTATATTTCCTTCTTTAAAATTAATTTTTATTAAATATTCTTTATTTATATTTTCTCTAATTTAAAATTTTAATCAAATTTATATTTTTAATAGCTCTTAATATATAACTACTTTAGGAACAAAAAGAGAATTAAATTTATTTAAGCAATAATCATCGCTCATTCCAGCTATATAATCTGCTACTGCTCTTTTTAATCCTTCTTCTTTCGCTATGTTTTGATATATATTAGGTAGTTCATTTTCATGTGTATAGTAATAATTTATCAAATTTTCTAGAATAAACTTTGCTTTATTTCTCTCTACTTTTAAAATATCCCCTAAGTAAACATTTTTAAACATAAATCTTCTTAGTTCAGTCATTGCTTCCCAAACTTCTTTACTAAGTTTAATATCTATATCATTATTATTTAATGCTTCTGTAGTATTTTTAATTACATCTAAAACTAAAGTTTCAATTCTTTTAGAATGAGTGTTACCTAATACTTTTATAATTTCTTTAGGTAATATATCTTCACTTAAAAGTCCTGCTCTTATAGAATCATCTATATCATGATTTAGATATGCTATTTTATCACTTATTTTTACAACTCTGCCTTCTAGTGTCTTTGCCTTATTTTGACCATTTTCAAGACCACTATGATGTAGTATTCCATCTATAACTTCTAAGGTTAAATTTAGTCCTAATCCATTCCTCTCAAGTTTTTCTACAACTCTCACACTTTGTTCATTATGTCTAAATCCACCCTCTAAAAATTTATTTAATACCTCTTCTCCATTGTGTGCAAAAGCCACATGCCCTAAATCATGTCCTAATGAAATAGCTTCTATTAGTGATTCATTTAATCCAACACCAATTCCTATTGTTCTTGCTATTTGAGATACTTCTAATGTATGAGTTAATCTTGTTCTATAATGATCTCCAAAAGTTTTTATATAAACCTGTGTTTTATGCTTTAATCTTCTAAAAGATTTACTATGAATTATTCTATCTCTATCAACCATAAAACAAGTTCTTATACTATCACTTTCTTCTTTTATTTTTCTTCCTAATGTTAAGGTGCTGAAAGTAGCTTGTGGAACTAATGTCAACCTTTCGAAACCCTCTATTTTTTCTCTTACATTCATATATCTCACCTCTATATTACATATTCTATATTTTTCTCTATTTTCCTCTATTTAAACATATTTTATAATAATATATTTAATACCAAGTATACTTTCTTTTTTTACTAATATCTTAATAATGAGTAATTATATAAGGAGAGAACTATGGAAAACGTATTATCAGATTTAAAAGATGAGCTACTTCCTGTTGAGGAAATAAAATCTAATATCTTATCTTATTATAATCTTCAAAATGCATCTATAACTAGTATAAAATTTAAAGATACTGATAAGCAAAGAGCAGTATATAGGATAGATTCTGCTAGTAAAAGCTATTGCTTGAAAAAAGTTTATTATGATGAGGCAAATCTTTTATATGTTTACTCTGCAATGGAGTGGTGTCATAGAAATGGAATAAATGTTCCAAAACTTTTGCCAACTAATAATGGAAATAGATATGTGAAATATAATGATATGTTATTTATTTTAACTCCATGGCTTGATGGGGAAAAGTGTGATTTTGATAATTTAAATCATGTTTTACTTTCTTCAAAAACACTTGGAAAATTACATATAGCTTCTAAAAACTTTTCCTCAATAGTTGGTAGTAATCAAAGGGAAGGATTTGAAAATTATAATGAAACTATATCAAAACATTTTAATCAATTACTAATTAATATAAATAACGCTCATAAATACAATGATAGATTTTCAAAAATATTTCTTGAAAATCTAAGTGAAAACCTAGAACTTGCTAAGATTTCCTTTGAAGTATCATCTTCAATTATACCTGAGGAACTTTCGAGGTCTCTTTGTCATGGTGATTATGTAAATAAAAATATATTAATAAATAATGATACTATTGCACTAATTGACTTTGATAAATGTAAAATGGATTATTGCTCTAGGGATATATCTTACTTTTTAAGGAGGCTATTAAAAAGAGAAAATACAAATTGGCAGATAAATTTAACTTTAGATGTTCTTGATAGATATATGGAAGAGAATACTCTTACGCAATCTGATTTTAAATATATATTAGCTTATATATCTTTTCCTCAAAAATTTTGGAAGTTATCTAGAGATTATTATAAAAATATTAAGAGATGTAATAAAAACTCCTTTATTCTTCTTCTAAATAAAGGATTAGACAGAGCAGAAAATCAACTTCAATTTACTTATGAACTTATGAATGCCTTTCGAAATCATTATGATGTAAAATTTTAAAGAGGAGGTTTAACACCTCCTCTTATATATATTATCTTTTATTTCTAACTTGTGCTTGTGCAGCTGCTAGTCTTGCTAATGGAACTCTAAATGGTGAGCAAGATACATAGTCTAATCCTATATTATGACAGAATTCTACTGATGATGGATCTCCACCATGTTCTCCACATATTCCAAGCTTAATTCCTGGTCTTGCAGCTCTTCCTTTTTCTACTGCAATCTTAACTAGTTCACCAACACCTGTTTGATCTATTTTAGCAAACGGATCTTGTTCATATATCTTTTTATCATAGTAATCCTTTAAGAATTTAGCAGCATCATCTCTTGAGAATCCAAATGTCATTTGAGTTAAGTCATTTGTTCCAAATGAGAAGAATTCAGCTTCTTTAGCTATTGCATCTGCAGTTAATGCAGCTCTTGGTATTTCAATCATTGTTCCTACCATATAATTTAGCTTAACACCTTTTTCTTCCATAACTCTCTCAGCTGTTTCAACAACTATATCCTTAACATATTTTAATTCCTTTATTTCTCCAACAAGAGGAATCATTATTTCAGGAACTATGTCATATCCCTTAGAATTTTTAACTTCTATTGCAGCTTCAATTACAGCTCTAGTTTGCATTTCAGCTATTTCTGGATAAGAAACTGCTAATCTACATCCTCTGTGACCCATCATTGGGTTAAATTCATGTAATTCTGCAACTGTTGCTTTTAATTCTTCAAATGTTAATCCCATTTCTTTAGCTAAGCCCATAATGTCTTCATCATTATGAGGTAAGAATTCATGTAGTGGTGGATCTAAGAATCTTATAGTTGCTGGCATTCCACCTAATGCTTCATATATTCCAATAAAATCTTCTCTTTGCATTGGAAGTAATTTTTCTAAAGCTTTTCTTCTTTGCTCTTCATTTTTAGCAACTATCATTTCTCTAACTGCCATAATTCTATCTTCAGCAAAGAACATATGCTCAGTTCTACATAAACCTATTCCTTCTGCTCCAAATTCAACAGCTTGCTTAGTATCTCTTGGGCTATCAGCATTAGTTCTAACCTTTAATTTTCTAATTTCATCTGCCCATGCCATAAATGTAGCAAAATGTCCTGATATTTCTGGTGTAACTGTCTTAACAGCTTCTCCATATATATTACCTGTTGAACCATCTATTGAAATAAAGTCATTATCTGTATAAACTTTTCCGCCAACTTCTAGTGTTTTTGCCTCTTCATTAACTTTTAAAGTTCCACATCCAGCAACACAGCAAGTTCCCATTCCTCTAGCAACAACTGCTGCGTGAGATGTCATGCCACCTCTAACAGTTAAGATACCTTCTGCCGCTATCATTCCTTCTATATCTTCTGGTGAAGTTTCTAATCTAACTAAAACTACAGTTTCGCCTTTTTCTTTTCTTTCCTTAGCTTCTTCTGCAGTGAAAGCTATTTTACCACATGCAGCTCCTGGAGATGCAGGAAGACCTTTTGCAATTGGTGTAGCTTTCTTTAAATCTTCTGTATGGAAAGCTGGGTGAAGTAAAGAATCTAATTGATTTGGCTCAACCTTTAATATTGCTTGTTCTTTAGTTAACATTCCTTCTTCAACTAAATCAACAGCTATCTTTAAAGCTGCTTGAGCTGTTCTCTTACCGTTTCTAGTTTGTAGGAAATATAATTTTCCTTCTTCTATAGTGATTTCCATATCTTGCATATCTCTATAGTGATTTTCTAATGTATGAACTATATCTGTAAATTCTTTGTATATTTCTGGATTTTGTTCTTCTAACTTATCTATTGGAAGTGGTGTTCTTATACCTGCAACAACGTCTTCACCTTGTGCATTCATTAAGTATTCACCATATATTTTATTTTCTCCTGTAGCTGGGTCTCTTGAGAATACAACCCCTGTTCCTGAAGTTTCTCCCTTATTACCAAATACCATTTCTTGTACGTTAACAGCTGTACCCCATTCCCCTGGAATATCATTTAATCTTCTATAAACTATAGCTCTTGGATTATCCCATGATCTAAATACTGCTGTTATTGACTCAATTAATTGAGTTTTTGGATCTTGTGGGAATTCTTCTCCCATTTCTTTTTTATAAAGTTCTTTATATCTTCCAACCAATACCTTTAAATCATCAGCTGTTAAATCAGTATCAACCTCAACACCTTTTTCTTCTTTTAGTTCATCTATTAAATTTTCAAATAATCTCTTTTCAATACCCATAACAACATCTGAGAACATTTGAATAAATCTTCTATATGAATCATATGCAAATCTTGGATTTTGAGTTAAATCAGCCATAGCTACTACTGATTGATCATTTAAACCAAGGTTTAATACTGTATCCATCATACCTGGCATTGATACTCTAGCACCTGATCTTACAGACACTAATAAAGGTTTTGTTAAACTTCCAAATTCTTTTCCTGTTAGTTTTTCTAAATCTGAAATTTTTTGGTGAATTTCTTCGATAACGTCCTCTGAGATTACTTTTCCATCCTCGTAATATTTATTACAAGCCTCTGTTGTAACTGTGAATCCTTGTGGTACTGGAATTCCTAGTAAAATCATTTCTGATAAATTTGCTCCTTTACCTCCTAGAAGGTTCTTCATAGATCCATTGCCTTCACTGAAAAGGTAAACGTACTTCTTTTTCTCCATCTCAATACTCCTCCGTTCAATCAAATTGAATATATATACTAACAGTACTTCTGCACTGTAGTTACCCTAAAACATTTAATCCATAGTCCTTACTCTAATTGCCTTCTCCAAGCTTTACAAAAAGTTTAGTTATGTTAGTCTTTGATATTTTACCAATTATTTTAAATTGATTTTTTTCATTAGTAGAATTTTCTACCTTTTCTACTATTGGTATACTATCAATTTCATGTTCTATAATTTTTTTGCTAAGCTATATGCACTATCTTCTGCGTATCCACATATGATATTTGGCATTCTAGTCATTATAACTCCCACTGGAACCTTATGTATATCGGTTCCCCCTATAGCATTTTTCAAAAAATCTTTTCTTGAAACTGCTCCAACTAATATACCATTACTTTCTATAAATAATGTCCCTACATCATTTAAAAACAAGAATACGATTGCATCATATACTGTTGTTTCTTCTGTAACTGTAACTGGTTTAGACATTATTTCACCAACTAGAACCTTAGATATATTCTCCAAAATTCTAGTATTATGAGCTTTTCCTAAATATACATAACCAACCTTAGGTCTAGCATCTAACATGCCTATCATCGTTAGAATGGCTAAATCAGCTCTTAATGCAGCCCTAGTTACTCCTAGTTTTTCAGCTAAAGCTTCACTAGTTACTGGCTGTCCCTCTTTTACTATCTTTACTATTTGCTCTTGCCTTGGTGATAATTGCAAATTTATCCCTCTTTCTACATTTGCAAGGAATATTCAGATAATTTTGATTTGTTTGATATTTACATACTAATTATAACATTTTATAAAAGTTTGACTATACTTAATTTTCTGAAAAATTAGTCATATTAGCTGAATATTCCTTTTCTGTTTATTTTATTCTACTGTATCTACTGTTTATCTTAATATTACTCCGATTTAGTATCATCTTCAAAATTCACAGTGTATGTAAATACATTTTCATCTATTTGTTCTTCTTTATCACTTTTCTTTTTACTGCTTTTATTGTCATTACCTTTAAATTTTTCATTTTTAACTTCATTTACTTTGTCTTTAACCATATAAGCTACATCAGTTGCTGCATCTTTTATGTCATCAACTGCTTTACTAATATATTTGTTAACAACCTCTACACTACCATCAGCTTTAGTTATTTCTATTGTTATTTGTGTTACTACTGCTGCAATAACAACAAAAGCTAATACTGGAGGTATTATAACAGCTATTACTCCTGCTGCTATCCCTGCATTAACTGGTACATCTACAATTTCTTTTCCATCTTTGCTAATTCTAATTCTTGTAACATTTCCTTTATTTATCAAATCTTTTAGCCATCTTTTAAATTCATCTATTGTTTCATATTTATCTTTTGAGTCATTTTCTTTTGTATCATTTTCTTTTATATAATCTGGCTTTATTCCTTTAATACCCTCAATGTATATTATTGCTTCCAATACATCTCCATTACTTACTTCAAGAGCATACTTTGCTTCTGCATAGCTTACGCCTGTTCTTTCTTTTACTTTATCTACCTTTTCTAAAGTTATTCCCATATTCATTCACTCCTTTATATAATTTAGCATTTCTAAGCTTTTTGGTTTTTTAGAATAGTTTGAAGAAATAATAAATGTTGTTATTTTACTTATATCTTTTTTTACTTCTTCATTTATGTTTAGTTTATATATCTTATCCATAGGTGTTCTCATGAGAAATTTTATTGCATTATATGCAGGCTTAGATATATATGTCCCATGTTCTCTTCTACAATTTTCACATACACCTCCATAATGTGATAAAGATATATAATTGGATACTGATATTTTTTCTCTGCAACTTACGCAGTTTTCTAAATTTAATCCATACCCAGTCGCTTTTAATAATTTTAATTCAAAGGATCTAGTAAGCATTTCATAATCTAATGCATTAGTATTAAGTAAATACATACAAGTTAAGAAATTTCTAAATAATTCTTCATTTGTTTCCCCTTCTTCTACACATATATCTATCAATTCACATATATACGATGAGTAGGTTAATTTGTCTAAACTATCTAATAATCCTTGAAAAGAATTAATTATCTTTCCTTCTTGTAAATTAAATAAACTTTTCCCTTTAAATAAAACATACTCTCCATAGCATAAAGGTAAAGTAAGAGATAGAAGTTTACTCTTACTTTTTCTAGATCCTTTTGCTATAGCTGTTATTTTCCCCAATTTATCTGTATATAACCATACTAATTTATCATTTTCTTTAAATTCCTTAGTTTTTATAACTATTGCATTTACCTTATGTAGTGACAGAAACACCATCCCCTTATTTTACTTAACCTTTTTATACCCCAATTCTTTTAATAGGTTTTGATTATCTCTCCACTCTTTTCTAACCTTTACCCAAATCTTTAAATTTACTTTATTCCTTAAAAATCTTTCTATTTCATATCTTGCTGTTTCTCCGATTTTTTTAAGACTTTGGCCATTTTTCCCTATTATTATCCCTTTATGAGAATCTTTTTCACAAAGCATATCAACTTCAATATGCCATGTTCCAATTGGGCTTTGTTTCATTTGTACTATATCTACTGCAATTCCATGAGGTATTTCTTCTCTTAATGTTCTCAACGCCTTTTCTCTAACTATTTCTGAAATAACAAATCTTTCCTGAACGTCTGTAATCATGTCATCTGGATAATATTTAGGACCTTCTGGCATTGAATTTATCATTAATTCAACTAATTTATCTACATTTTTCCCCTTCAAAGCAGAAATAGGTATTATTTCTTTAAACTCCATTTCTGAGGAATACATTTGAAGAGTTTTAGCTACTCTTTCTTGAGTAAATTCATCAATTTTATTTACAACTAAAAACACAGGTGCTTTTTGATTCTTTAGTGTTTCTATTATAAATTTATCTCCTCTTCCTATTTCTTCTTCTGGATTAATCAAAAATAATACAAGATCTACTTCTTTCATAGATTCTTTAGCGGAATTAACCATATACTCTCCTAATTTATGCTTAGGTTTATGTATTCCTGGTGTATCTACAAAGATTAATTGATGATTTTCTCCAGTTAATATTGTCTGTATATTATTTCTAGTAGTCTGTGGTTTATTAGATACTATTGATAGTTTTTCTCCCATTATTTGATTTAATAACGTTGACTTTCCTACATTTGGCCTACCTACTATTGTTACGAATCCTGATTTAAACATCTTTCCTCCTAATTTCCTATAAAATTGTTGTGTCTTTTATTATATCATTACTTTCTTAAAATTAAAGTATTGTTATTAAGTTTTGTAAACTCAACTACTTGATACATTACAATTTAAATATAACAAATATAAGTAAAGTAAGTAATGTTCCAAATAAAGCTCCTACTATTACTTCCCATATAGAATGAACATTAGAATCCACTCTGCTTTGAGCTGTTATAAGAGCCATTAGATAACTTAGAATTATGCATATTGGTTCTTCTGTTATTAATGAAAGTGCTGTAGCAATTGAAAACGAAAGTGCACTATGCCCGCTAGGCATTCCACCTCTTAATGGTGTGCCTTCGCCAAATATAGCTTTAATTATTAAAGTTGCAATAGTAACAAATACTAGTGCTATAAATATCATATATGGTTCTGATTCTTTTACTTTATGTATTAAATCATAAGAAATATTAGATATCTTATCCCAAAATATTATATACCCTACAAGTAATGCATTTATTGCTGTTACTAATACAGCTCCTGCTGCTGCATTTTTAGCTATTTTGGCTAAAGGATGATAATAATTAGTTGATATATCAATAGTTGCTTCTATAGCTGTATTAATTATTTCAGCTACAAGAACTAATGTTATTGTAATTGCTAAAATAAGAAATTCTATTTTTGATACATCCAATAAAAAACATGCTAAGAGTACACATAATGCAGTAAACAAATGAATTTTCATATTTCTTTGTGTTCTAACAGTATCTAAAACTCCTGATATTGCATAATTAAAGCTCTCTACTAGCCTTTTTATTTTCATATAATACCCCCACACTTATAGTATTATCTTCTAATTCGTAATTTATTTAATATTTCTTCTTCTCTTTTTCTCATTATTTTTTTGTCATCCTCATCTATATGATCATATCCTAATAAATGAAGTATTGAATGTACTACTAAATAGCTTACTTCTCTTTCATAAGAATGTCCATATTCTACACTCTGTTCCATAGCCTTTTCTAATGATAATACCATATCTCCTAATACTAATTCGTCTCCATCTTTATATGTTTCATCAAAAACATAATTTACGTACATATCCTTAAATACTTTTTTATAATCAAAATCTAACATTGGAAAAGATAATACATCTGTTTCTCTATCTATATTTCTTGTTTCTTTATTTATTTCCCTTATTTCATTATTATCAACAAATAACAGCGAAATTTGATATTCACACAACACTTCTTCTTCTTTTAATACAAAATTACATACCTCTGTTATTTTATTTATAAATTGCTCTGTTACTTCTAATTTATTTTGTCTATTTTCTGTATATAACATTTTTTTCTCCTTTTTATTTATAAAAATAAAAGGAAAGGTTATATCCCCTTCCCTTTTTAAAGTCATTATAATTTTCTTAATTATTTTACTTTCTTTTCAGTAGGATATTCAATTCTATGATGATATATTCCATCTAAAGTTTTCAAAAAGCTTTTTCTTATAATTTCTATATCTTTTAAGGTTAAATCACAATTTACAAGTTGTCTTGAATTAAGTTTATCATTTATTATGTTATTCACCATTTCTTCTATTTTACCTTTTGTCGGTTCACCAATTGACCTTACTGATGCTTCTACACTATCTGCAAGCATTAATATTCCTGATTCCTTGCTTGATGGTATAGGCCCTGGATATCTAAAGTCTTCTTCCTTAATTTCTTCTGGTCTATCTGATGAATTCTTAAGTTTATAATAAAAATACTTAACCAAGGTTGTTCCATGATGCTGTTCTATTATATCTTGTATTACTTTAGGAATCTTGTGCTCCCTAGCCATTTCTAAGCCATCTTTAGTATGCGATAAAATTATTAATGTGCTTAGATTCGGAGTTATTTTATCATGCGGATTTTCTTTCCCCATTTGATTTTCTCCAAAGAAATACGGCCTTTTTGTTTTTCCTATATCATGATAATATGCACCTACTCTAGCTATAACTGGATTACCTCCAACAACTTCCGCAGCTGCTTCTGCCAAATTAGCAACCATCATACTATGATGATAAGTTCCCGGTGCCTCCATAAGTAACTTTTTCATTAATGGTTGGTTTGGGTTTGATAATTCTAGTAGCTTTATATTAGTAACTACATCAAATATTGATTCGAAGAATGGAAGTAGTCCCACTGCTAATATTCCAGAAAGTAGAATTCCTATTGCTGTATACCCAGTTTCTATAAAAATCTCCTTTAAGTTATTTGATGAAATCATCCCTAGTGTTACTGTTCCTATAGCTGACACAACAGTTATATAAAGAGTTGAATATATTATATCATTTCTTTGCTGTACTTTTTTAAGTGCACTTGAGCCAAGAACAACACTTACTATTGATATTAGTATAACAGATGGATTAAATCCTACAATTATAGATATAAATATTATATTTAATAAATTTATAACTAATGATATTTTGTTATCTATTAAAATAGTCATAAGCATTGCACTGCATACTAATGGCATTAAATATGGTGAAATTATATTTACTCCCATTGAAATTATAAGCATGATAATATTAATACTACTTATCAATATTATCATTTTAGTATCTTTAAATATGTCTGCTCTCTCTTTTGCTATATAACTATATTGAATAAATAGAATTAATGCAACTAATATTGCTAGAGAAATAAATGATAATAAATAACTTTTAGTTGTTCCATCATTTAAAAGTCCTAATTCCTTTAAAACTTCTAATTGTCTTTCTGTTACAGGCTCTCCTTCTTTTACTATTATCTGATTCTTCTTTATTATTTCTTTTTGAACATTTTTTTGAGCTTCTTTAATTTTTTCCTCTGTCTTTTCACTATCATAGAAGAAATTTGGTTTTATTTCAGTATAAGTTATATTTCTTAATATATCTTCCAAAGTTCTATCAATATTACTTTTTCCTAAATTAGTATCCACTATATTTTTAGCTTTTTGTAAGCTTTCATAATCATTTTCACCTATATTTTCTTTGTATACTGCTTCCAATGATTCTATTATTAATTTTTGTACTTCTGATAATCTAACTGAATTCAATGATAAAAGCTCTTTATATTCTTCGTCTGTTAGCTTAAATTCTTCTATTTGTTTTATTTCAGCTATTTTATCGGTCTCTTCTTTACTTGGGTTAGATGCATTTTCAGCGGTAATTTTACTAAACAATTTATTTACATTTTCAATTGCTTGAGTTTTAACATCACTTTTAACTGTGTACTGTTTATCTTCTTTAGCTTTTGCTATAGCCTCTTCTTCCTTTTCCTTTGTAGCAATTTCATCTATTGTATCAATAGGTGCTTTTATATCTACAGTTGCTATATCACCGACAGATAAATTATGCCTTTTAGGCGCAATTACAGTTAATAAAAGAAAGTATATAGTTAAAAATACAATTAGATATATTAATATTCTTTTGTATTTTTTTCTTCTTTTTTATTTTCTTTATCTTTTTTATTTAAAAACAAGTCCCTCACCCTCTAATCTGAATAGTTTTTCAATACTCTACTGGTTCATTATTTACTATATTTTGCTCTACTACAAACACTACATTAACAACTATATTCCCATCTGAGCTATCACTAGTACTTATTATTCTATCAATTATTTTAGCTTCTCTAGTTAAATTACTATATAATGATTCTTCCAATTCTTTTACAGCTTTATCTATAGCTTCTTCTTTCGATAATTGAACTGGATATTCCTTCTTTTCAAAATAATTTACTTTATTTATTATTTTTCCACTCTCTTCTATTTTATCATACTCTTTAAATTCTTTTATAGCTTTTTTAAGATAAATTTTCTTACCTAATATTTTTATATAAATATCGCTATCCTTTTCTCCGCTTCTTTTAAGCTCTGTTCCATCTATCTTAGTTGTCATACTCTTTTCATAAAAAGTATTTGCCATAACTACCCCGTCTGGTACCACTTGATAAGGATCTTCTTCCTTCCCATTGATTCCTTCAATAACTACATCTCCTACCTTTACCATATCTCCAATATGAACTGAAGACCTTCCTGAAAAAGCATATACTCTACTAACTTCTCCATCCATTTTAGCAACTAAGTTTCCATACTTACCTTCTTTAATTTCTGGCGGATTAACTTTTTCTTCAATAAATATCTTTAAGGTTGAGCCTTCTATTCTTGCCCTTAACCATAATATTTCTGAATTCATGTTTTCTAACTGTTTTTCAATATCTTTTACATCTATTTTATCTTTACTTATTCCTGGTTTTATACCTATACTATATAATTGCTGTCTTAATTCATATGGAGAAACATTCTTTTTAGTATTAATTTCTATGCTCCATACGTAGGTAGATAAATATAATAATATAGTTAAAAATAGCATTCCTCCTATTGCTAAGAATAGTTTGCTTTTTAGTTTTCCTACAATAAATAATATTCCTGTTTTAGAAACAATTTTACTTTTCCCATTCAAACTTCTAACTGCTTCTACTAGTATATCATAGTCATTATAATCTATTGATATTCTTATTGTTGCCACATCAATTCTTTTTATATTTATAACATTTACATTTTCATTCCATAATATGTTTAAAAGTCTTTCTGGTTTTAATATGTTAACTTCTACTACTACTTTTCCACTTTCAAAAACTCCTGTTGCCATATTACACCTCGTATGAAATTGATCTAAATTTTCCGCTAATCGTTATTGTAGAATCTCCAATATATAATATTTCAAAGTTTTCTCCTTCAATATTAATAACTTTTACTTTAGTATTTACCTTTATACTATTTCTATCAAATAATACTATTCCTTTGTGATTTTCTATTGTTATTTCATCGTTCCCTATAATTGTTATTTTAGGAACGCTTAGTACTATATCTTTAGGTAAGTCTAATTTTTCCGCTATTATCTCTCTACTTCTCTCTATCTTTCCTTGCATAATCTTCTCTCCTTATATTTTTTCTAAGGCACATGAATATAAATAATAAACCAAAGATGTAACGAGTATTTTGTGTAAGACAAGGAAGTAAATGCGCAGATACTGGTAGCTATCTAAGTGTTTACTGACACAGTATTACGCAAAATATGATAACATACTGGTTTATTATTTGTTTGATTGTGCCTAATAGTAATTTATGATAAGAATCTTAAGAAAATTACACATAAATAATTGATGTTTAGTAAGACTATATTAATATTTTTATCAAATAAAATTTAAAAAGAAAAAAAGCAAAAGAAATTAAATTTCCTTTGCTTTTATTTATTAGTTAATATTCTTATTATAAATTGACTTTAACTGCCTATACTAAGCTTATTAAAGCCTAGATATATATCCAATGTTATTAACACCGATGGTGTAGCCGTTCATTTAACAATTTTATTTTTCTTTGTTTAACTGCTGAGGAAGGTACTTTAACAAGATCTATCTCTTCAGAAAATCCGATTAATTAAATCCTGTTTATTCCCCTTTAAATTCAAGTATAATAATACTTACACTTATTTTTGATAAAATATAAAACTATATTCCTCAACTAAATATATTATAAAATAATATATTTAAAGTATTGGATAAGTATATTCTCCAATAATAGCTTAAATAATTAAGTTCTATTGAAATCTTAAATCAAAATAGTTCCTACTTGAACTTTCTCTTTCTAGCAGCTTCTGATTTTTTCTTTCTCTTCACGCTTGGCTTTTCATAGTGTTCTCTCTTCCTAACTTCTGAAAGAACTCCAGCTCTAGCACATTTTCTCTTAAATCTTCTTAATGCACTTTCAAGTGTTTCATTTTCTCCAACTTTTATTTCTGACATCTATTATCCCTCCCTCCGCTAGCTCAAATTAATTAATTTAACTCAGCTACGGGCTTAATAACACACGCTATATTATACAATAGGCATACCTTAAAGTCAACATCTAGATAAAAAACTTTAACCTGGTGGCCATTTTAATTCCCTTTGCCCTAAGACATGAAAATGTATATGATTTACACTTTGCCCACCATCTTTTCCACAGTTATTTACTACTCTATATCCAGTTTTCTCAATATTTAACTCTCTTACTAGTTTATTAATAACTAAGAAAATATGTGAAATAATATTTGCATTTTCTTCACTTATTTCATTTACACTTTGTATATGATCCTTAGGTATAACTAGAAAATGAATAGGAGCTTCAGGACTAATATCATGAAACGCGATTACCTTTTCATCCTCATATATTTTTTTACTTGGTATTTGACCATTTGCTATTTTACAAAAAATACAATCCATAAATTCACCCCGTTCCTTTAATTGATAATAGTCATTAAGTAATAACTTTGTTTTTTTATTATCTTACAATTATTTTTAAATATTATTAATATTTTATTATTATATAATATATCAAGTAATTAATATAGTATATTGTTTTATTTTTCAAAACAATATTTCTAGCTCACAGTGTACTGAATAGTTTTTTATAAAAGTTTTGCTATTCCATATTCATTTTCTACTTTACTTATTTCTATATCAACTATTTTACCAGTAACGTCTGCACATGAACAAGGAACCTGAACCTTTATATAATTTCTTGTATACCCTTCATACATCCCCTCTTGTCCCTTAGCTTCCGTTTCTATAAGTACATCCATTTCTGTGCCTATAAATTTCTCTATAAATTCTTTTTCATTTTTATTGCTTAACTCAATTAATAACTTGCTTCTTTTTTCCTTTATACTTCCATCAATTTGATCTTGCATATCTGAAGCTTTAGTTCCTTTTCTTGGACTATATTTAAATACATGAGTTTTAGTAAGTTTAATATTTTTTAAGAACTCATATGTTTCATTAAACTCTTCTTCTGTCTCGCCTGGAAAACCTACTATAACATCTGTAGTTATAGAAACATCTGGCATAGTTTCTCTTAGCAATTCTACTGAATCAGCATATTCTTGTGCTGTATATCTTCTATTCATTCTCTTAAGTGTAGAATCACACCCACTTTGTAATGATAAATGAAAATGTGGACATAACTTTTTAAATTTCTTTATTTTTTCTATAACTTCAGGAGTAAAGAATGCAGGTTCAATTGATCCTATTCTTATTCTTTCTATTCCTTCAACTTTTTCTATTTCTTCTATTATATCTATTAAATTAACATTTCCTTCTAAATCCAATCCATAAGAAGCAGTGTGTATTCCTGATAAAATTATTTCTTTAAAGCCATGTTCTGCTAATTTGTTAACTTCTTCCAATACCTTTTTAGGATCTTTTGAACATACTGATCCCCTTGAATATGGAATTATACAATATGTACAAAATCTATTACATCCATCTTGTATTTTTAAGAATGCTCTTGTCTTATCTTGGTACTCTTCTATGTTAAGTTCTTCAAACTTTTTATTCTTAAGTACTCCTTCAACATGAACTTGTGACTTTCCTTCGTCTTTAGCCTTATTTACATAGTACACAACATCACCTTTGTTTCTTGTACCAAGAACTACATCTACTCCCGGTATTTCTGAAACTTCTTTTGGTGCTATTTGCGAATAACAACCAACAACTGCTATTATAGAATTTTCATTTAATCTTCTTGCTCTACTTATAATTTGTCTTGATTTTTTGTCACCCATATTAGTAACAGTACAAGTATTTATCACATATACATCAGCTGCCTCACTAGCATCTACAACTTCATAACCTTCTCTTATGAACTTTTCAGCCATTGCTTCTGATTCATATACATTAACTCTACATCCTAATGTAGAAAATGCAACTTTCATTATTAATTTCCTCCTAAATCTCCTAGCTCATACTGAACTAAAGAAGTAGCTACAAAACCTGCTGTCTCTGTTCTAAGTATTCTACTTCCCAAAGTTACTATATAAGCTCCATTTTCTTGTAGTTTATTTATTTCATTTAATTCAAAACCGCCTTCTGGACCAACTAGTATCCCCACAGTTTTGATTTTAGATTTATCAATATCAGTATTACTAAATAGAGTTTTGATTCCAAAGTTTTCTGCATTTTCATATGGAACTATAACTATATCTAAACTCTTCATTTTATTTATAGCATCATCAAAACTAATTGGATCTACTACATTTGGTATTAAGCTTCTCTTACTTTGTTTGGCCGCTTCTAAAGCTATTCTATTAAGCCTATCTAATTTTTTAAAATCACCTTTTAACTTTATATCAACTCTATCTGTTAGAGTTGGAATAAATTCAGTAATTCCAAGTTCTGTACCTTTTTGCACTATTAAATCCATCTTTTGTGCTTTTGGTAATCCTTGAAACAAATATATTTTTACATTACTTTCATTGTTTATTTGAAGCTTTTCTATTATTTCAATAATGACTTCTTGTTTAGTTATTGTTGAAATAATACCTGTGAATTCTTCTCCATCACAATTATTTAAAACTATTTTATCCCCTTCATTTAGCCTTAGTACTTTATATAAATGTTTTACATCATCACCTAATATTTTTGCTTTATTTTCTATAAAATTTTCTTTAGGAGTAAAAAATTTATGCATTGTTCATTCTCCTTAAAACTTATCTTACTTTTGCAACTATACAGTTCCATTCCCCATCTTTATTTATTTCGATTACTTCAAAACCAGTTTCTTCAAGCTTTTTAGTAACCATCTCTACTCTGTCATGTATTATTCCTGAAGTAATAAAGTATCCATTATCTTTTAAAACTCTTTTTACATCTTCTGTTAAAATGCATATAACTTCTGCTATTATATTAGCAACTACTATATCTGCTTTTCCATCAATTACTTCTACTAAATTACCATAAAGTATTTGTATATTATCTAAATTGTTATATCCAACATTTTCTTTTGCAGACTCAACAGCAACCGGATCTAGATCAACTCCTACTGCCATTTTAGCCCCAAGTTTAGCTGCAGCTATAGCAAGTATCCCTGAGCCACATCCAACGTCAAAAACAGTGCTATCAGCTTTTACATACTCTTCTAATGATTGAATGCACATTCTTGTTGTTTCATGTGTCCCTGTTCCAAATGCCATACCTGGATCAAGTTCTATTACTTTTTCGTCACCTTGCTCTTGGTATTCTTCCCATATAGGTTTCACAACTATTTTTTCGCCTACTTTAGTTGGTTTATAATACTTTTTCCAGTTATTAGCCCAATCTTCTTCAAACATTTTTTCACTTTCTACTTTAGCTAATCCTGTATCAATTCCAAGCTCTTTAAGTTCATCCATTTTTTCATTTATGTACGTTAATATTTCATTTATATTATCTTCCTCTGAAAAATAAGCTTTAACAACTGCTACTTTACCTTTATGCTCTAATACGTTTATATCTGCAAAATCCCAAGTTAATGGACCTTGTTCTCTTTCTAATATGTCATTTGGGTCTTCAATTGCAACCCCCTTGCAATCTAATCCATAAAATATTCCTGAAACAGGTTCTAGTGCTTCACTTTTAGTTATAACTCTAACTTCTATCCAAGTTCCTTGCATTTAAATTCAGTCCTTTCTAACATACTTTGACTAATTTATTATTTTACACGTCTTCACTACAATAGTAAATATTTTATTTAATCAAAATCTATTTATCTTTGCATATATTTATATTATTTTCAATTATACAAATTATAAATATAGAATTTATAATAAATAGCCATTATATCTATAATATAATAAATTCAAATATATTTCTATTTTTAAATTTACATACCTTATTAGCGAATTCAAAAAAGAAGAAGCCTTTTGGCTTCTCCTTAAATATTATATGCTCTTAATTATTAGTTGCATCTTTCTTTCTCTTATTTGTAAGGATACCTCCAGCTATCATTATACTTATAGCTAGTATTATTACATATGAAGAGTTTGTTCCTCCAGTTTCAGGTAAATCATCACCTTTTCCATTTTGATTATTGCTTCCATTATTATTATTTTGATTGTTACTTCCGCCATTGTTATTATTTCCACCATTATTGTTTCCACCATTGTTGTTTGTATTATCTTCATCAGTTTTTGTGATTAAACCTTTAATTGCATTGTTTAAAGCAACTAATGCTTCATCAACAATTTTTTGATCTGCATCTTGATTATCCACTACATCTTTTGCATTAACTAAAGATTGTGATAATACATTCCAACTAGAAGTTGTATATTTTTCTTTATCTAAATTCTCTGCTGAAGCTATTTTTGCATTTAATTCTGTTTTATCTCCCTTCAATACTAATTTATTTATTGCTAAATTAATATTAACTTGTAATTCATCTACCTTTGATTGTTCAATATTTTCGTCTTTTAATATTTCATCTGACTTCTCTAGCAAATCAATTAATTCCTTAGAACTTGCTTTTGTATAAATTGTTAAGTCTGTTTGCTCTAATTTATTTATTACATTTATTAGATTTTCTTTATTAGCTTTTATAGATACCTTAGAAACTGCATCTAATAAGGTTTTAGTTATTCTATCAACTTCCTGTTGATTAGCATCATCTTTCTCAATTATTAGTTGAGCTTCCTTAACTATAGCTTCTAGACCCTCAACTGTTATAGGCTTGTATGACCCAATATTAGAAAGGACTTTATTTGCTACACCTAAAACTGTTTCTAAAGATGTTTTATTTGCTCTAAATACTAAATTCACCATAGCTTCTCCAAGCTCATCCTTAGCCTTACTTATATCATTTTCTGTAGCATCTCCGTTTTCTGCAATTAATTTTGCATTATTTAAAGCTACTATAAATTTATCCCATGATGAACTAGTATATTTATCTTTATATTTTATTAAAGCTTCTCCTGTATTTATAATGCTTACTAATGATGAATTATCAGCTCTATCAACTAGGTTTATCATTGCTTCAAGTAATTCTTCAACCATACTATTAACATCTTCTTGAGTAGCTTCGTTATTATTTAGGATTCCCTCTGCTTTTTCAATTGCCCTCTTCAAACTTTCTACTGATGCAGGTGTGAAGCTATCTTGGTTTTGTAATTTCTCTTTTGCAATCTCTATTGTTCCTGCTAAAGTTTCCTTGTCAACCGCATATTCTAACATACTTGCTGCTAGGGTTAATTTATTAAATGCTTCGTCAACTTCACTTTGTTGTACATACTTATTGTCAAGTATAGCTTTTGCCTCATTAAGCGCCTCAATAAAGTTATTCCAACTTTCTTCTGTATAATCCTCTTTTATTTTATCCTTTAAATCATTGTATAAATTAGTTAATAATGATTTATTAGCTTCTTCAGAATTTATTCCTGGAACAACTAAGTCCTTCATATCCAACCACATAACAACTGAATTATCTTCTGGATTAATTGCATATTCATTTTCTTTATTTTCAAATGCATTTTTTTGTGCTTTTACTTCTTCTTCTGTCAACGCTTTAGAGTAAACTCTAGAACTTGCAAATTTGTAATCACTTGTTCTATTTGTTTCTGGACAATATCCAAGCCATAAGGATTGATCATTTTGTACAACACCATTTGCTGAAACTGGAGCTGTTCCAAGTAGGTTTCCATCAAGATATACTGATAATACATTACCATCATAACTTCCTACCACTTGATGCCAATTTCCTATCCAATTTGACGGAACATCAATAATAGCTTCTTTTGTGTACCATTTATTATCTGTAGATTTAACAAAAATATCTACAGATATTTTTCCTGAACTACCATCTCTAGTCCTTAAGCCAAAGCTACTATCTCCTTTGCCTATAATCATATTGTAGTCTTTACCACTACCAGTAGGCATTACCCATGTCTCAGTTGTAAATGCTTGTTTACCTTTAAATATTGAGTCAAATATATCTTCTTCATTTTCTCCCTTATTATTAGCAAGCTCTAATCTTCCATTTAGCTTAATACCGCTAATATCATCTGTGACTAAAGTAGCACTTTTCATAATAATAGGATTTATTTTATTTTTACTCTTATCTTCTATATATGCTGGAGCTTTTCCATTAATTGCTTCTACATCTTTTACTGCTCTTACAAGCTTATTTTTAAGATCTTCTCCAACTATTTGTTTTTGTTCTTCGCTTAAATTGTCATATTTAAATTTAAGACCCATTATATCATCATATTGAGAATATGAATATACTACTAAATCCTTAATTTCTTTTGATATTTCTTTTTCGTCAAACCCTTTAACATCTCTCCACGCTTTACTTAATTCCATTGGTGACTTATCTGTTGTATATGGTACAATTGTATATTCATAATTATATGCTTTATCATTATTTACTCTGTATTGTGGTAGTGTATCTGGTCCACAACTCTTATTCCCATTACCTTGTGATACATAATCTACTGATAATATTGTTTCTTTTCTTGGAGACCCTAATTCATATGGATGTCTTGTATTACTTAAATCTTGAGCCGTGAAATGTAACGCACTGGCTTCAAGTAATTCCTTGCTAGTTACTAATAATGCATTATTAGTATTTGAATTTTTTAAGCTAATCCATTTAACTCCTGTCAAGTTTCCTGAATCCTGAGTTTTCAAAAATGGATAGAAGAAATTTGATACAGTATTTTCATAAACTCCCACAATTGAAGAAGTGTTTCTATCTTGATAAGATTCTATTGGTCCATTTCCATACCAAGTTACATCTTCATAATTTTCTGGTAAAGTCATTGTTGATCCTACTTTCAAATATCTTCCCATACTTGTTTTAGTTGCATCTGTTGTAAGATTAACAGTTATTTCTCCAGTTCCATTTATAGTATATATAATTTTTTCTGTTGCTCCTTTTGCGTTATTTAATACTAAATCACTTGTAATTACAGTTCTTCCATCTTCAGACTTACCTACATTTATACTATTAACAGTTATATTTTGGTTTGCATTTTTCCAAGTGCCATCATAATTACCATTATCGTTACTTATTGGAGATCTCCAGAAGTTTGGAGTAGGTCCTTCTTCAATTAATACTTCTCCATTATAAACATAGTTATTCATTAATCCTGTTGTCTTGTCTATATTAAAAGAGAAGTTTTCTCCTGATACTAAAAACTCTGATTCTTTTTCTTCCACATCAATATCTTTTTCTGAAATAACTGGAGCTGCTTTCGGCACATTAGCAGCTACTTCAAATTGCTCATGTGAAACTTCATGACCAGCTTTTCCCCATAAAGTATCTTCCTTTAATGTTACAAAAATATTTAAATAATATTCTGAACCTGCTTTAATTTGCTCTGGCATATTATATGGTATATTTATTGCCTTGCTTTCTTTAGGCGCAACATTTACATCAGCCATTACACCACTATCAATTACTTGACCATCCTCTAATAATTGCCAATTAAGATTATATTCATTAAGATTTTTGAAATTGTTTTCATTGTAAACATTAATTTTTCTTGTAGCAACCTCATTTTCATTGGCTTTAAACCAGAAACTTTGATATTGATATTTTACTTCATATAACTCTGGTTGAACTGTTCTATCAGCTGATATTAATCCATTATTACAGAAGTCTCCATCGTTTGGAGTATCTCCCCAGTCTCCACCATAACCATAGAATTTACCATTTGCTTCTTCATTATAAAAAGTTTGATATACATCAGATGATGCATAATAATCCCAAACGCCATCTGAACTTTCCTCTATATTTTTTGAATAATCTATCCATACTAATACTTTTGATGAATCTGAACTTATTTCAGGATTAACATTGTATTGTGCTTTTAGTTCATCTGCTGTTAATGCATCCTTGTATATACGTGCCATTGATATTTCACCATCAAAACTTCTACTTCTTACTGTATCATATCCAACAGCTACTGGGGCTTCTGTTGAATCAACAGTTACCTTATCTGCTCTAGAAGCAACTTGAACACCATCAATAAATATCTTTAAAGTACTACCATCATAAGTTCCTGCAACTTGATGCCAGTTTCCAACCCAATTTTCCGGGAAATTCGCAGTACAACTTTTCCAACTTCCATTAGTAACTACAAAAAATTCTAATCCACTTCCAGAGCTTTGTGTCTTTAAGGCAACTTGATTATCGCCTTTTGAAAGTAATACACTATTCATATTTGTAGATGCTGGTTTTACAATTGCTTCAAAAGTAAATGAAGCATTATCTCCTGATAGTTCACTATTATATAAATTATTATTTTGGGATTCAATTATAGTATATCCATCATATGCTTTACCTGTTATTGATTCTATTTCTGCATCTACTGCTACTCCACTTCCATAAACAGCTCCATTAGCAGAATTACTACTTTGATCCTTAATGCTATATCGCTTTGGTAGTTCAGCTAAACGTGACTGATCCACCCAGTCCCATACAAAGGCTCCTATCATATTTTCTGAGCTTCTTATAGCATCCCAATATTCTTTTAAATTACCTACCGCATTTCCCATAGCATGAGAATATTCACAAAGTACATACGGCATATTTGTTGATGCTGATGCTCTAGACCATGTAGTATCTACAGTTGGATACATATTACTATCTGTATCTACTCCCCCATTCGATCCTAAACCCTCACTATGAACAGGGCGCGTATTATCACGATCTTTAAAATACCATACCATTTCAGGATACAAATTATTTGCCCCATTTTTACTATAAGACATTTCATTTCCTATTGACCACATAACTATAGCTGTTTGATTCTTTAATGTTTGGAATGAAGTATTTGTTCTATCCATTGTAAGTGGTTTTAAATAAGTTCCTATTGCATTTTGATTATTCATTAAACTATGACATTCTGCATTAGTTTCACCCATCATATATAAGCCATATTTGTCCGCTAAGTAATATAAGTATTCATCATTTCCATAATGTGATGTACGAATTGCATTGATATTAAATTGTTTCATCAATTCAACATCTTTTTCTAAAACTTCTCTTGGAACATGCTTACCATACACTGGATCAGTATCATGACGATTTGTTCCTTTAAATAATAGCGGTTGACCATTTATTCTAATAGTATCATAAGATGAAGTTACTCTATTGTAATCAGTTCTATTGTTTACGGCACTACTAGTAAATGTTATTTCTCTAAATCCAAGCTGTTGTGATAAACTTTCTAAATGGCTTCCTCTACTATCTTTCAATGTCATTACTAATGTATATAGATTTGGATTCTCTGCTGACCATAATTTAGGAGAAACGATAGTTTTAAGCCCTTTTACTTCTACTGTTTTATTAGATTCTATATTGGATATAGGAATAATCATTTCATCATCTTCTAATATATTAACTCCACTTTCATCAAAAAGTTTTACATCAACTTTATAATTAGAGGAAATTTCTGATGATAAATTTTTTAATTTTAAAGATAAGTCTAATTCTGCATTAATAAAATTTTCATCTAAATCAGTAACTACTGAATAATCATATATATGTGTACTAGGAGTTGATCTAAGATATACATCTCTAAATATCCCTCCATCATAAATCATATCTTGATCTTCCATCCAGGTACCATCACAAAACTTATGAACTTTTACAGCCAATAAATTTTCTTCCCCTTGAGGATTTAGATAATCTGTAATATCAAAATCATGTGGTCTATAACTATCTTCGCTATATCCAACTTCCTTACCGTTTACATATACATAATAAGCTGATTCTACACCTTGAAATGATATATAAACTCTTCCATTATCTTGTATCATATCTTCATTTAATACGAAACTCTTACGATATAGTCCAACAGGATTATAATTCACCGGAGCTTTTGGAACTGTTACATTTTGATCATATTTGCTCTGCCAAGGCATTTGCACATTTGTATATATTGGAAAATCGAAGCCATAGCTTGTCCAGCTTGCTGGTAAAGAAACATTTTTCCACCCATCATTATTATCTAATTCATAATTAGAATTCATAAAACCATTGTCTAAGAACTTCTGTGCTTCACTGGCATTTTGCACTACTGTTAAATCCCAATCATTATTTTCACCTGTTAATAGCTGATAATAATTTGATCTTTCCTTTTCATAATTCAAAGCACCAAGACGAGCTGATTCTACATCATGATAAGCAACTGTTGAAGTAGATGATTCCTCTCTATTTATTCCAAACACATCTACCGCCCTAACTGTTTTACCATTGAGATCAGTATAACCTATCCCCATATATTCCTTGTGAGTAAATTTTTTATCATTTGGTCCAAGTTTTGTTTCTGCCTGTATTAATTCTGGCCATTTTTCACCCTTCCATGGTGTAATTTCTCGATTTACTGTTTCTATTGCTGCTGCATCTATTGGAATTGATTGTCCTAAGATAGATAAAACTAACGTGACTAAAACACTTAGAGATATTATTCTCTTCTTTTTACGATACATATTTTACCTCCCTAAATTATTGTAAATTATCAAATCAAACACACCTTAGTAAACGTTTAATGTTGGGGGTTTACTATCCCAGTACAAAATAAGTGCATGTTTGTTAAGGTAATTTCCTACTTAATTATAATACCTTTTCCCAATATTTTACATATGATATTATTAGTTAAATCTTCAAAATTATTAACTTTTTTACTATTTTAATATTCTCATTATAAATATAAAAAGTATTTGGATTTCCAAATACTTTTTACTAATGTTATTTTGCTTCTTTAGCAGCTTCAAAAATTTTATCATAACTTGGCTCACTTGTAATTTCATCTAAATACTCAACAAATGTCACTGTATTATTTGAATCTACTACAAAGGATGCTCTTGTTAATAATCCTAACTCTTTTGCATAAGTCCCAGTTGCTTGTGAAAAACTTTTATTTTTATAATCTGATAATGTTTTAACTTTTTCTACTCCTTCTAATCCACACCATCTTGCTTGTGCAAAGGGTAAGTCCATTGAAATTGTATAACAAGTTACTCCGTTTAAGCTATCAACTTCTTTATTAAATCTTTTTACTTCCATATCACAAACTGGTGTATCAATTGATGGTACTGTAAGAAATACTCTTATACCTTTTGTATCCTTTAAGCTAAATTCACCTAAATCATTTGTTGTTACTGTAAAATCGGTCAACTTATCTCCAACATTTAATGTATTGCCTTCTAAAGTTATAGGGGATCCTTTAAATTTTACTTGTTTCATTTTATCTTTCTCCTTACTTTAAGATTTCTATTTTATGTTTTCCAAAAATCTTATAAATTATATGTGATAATTATATTTATCATCATTCTAATTTTTCTTGTAAGTGAAAGCTTATAAAAAAGGTAATATATAAGTTTTCTTCTTCCGTCCTTCCACTCCAAGCCAACGTAAACTTACATATTATCTCTTGCCAACTAAAGGAAGAAATTATAAATATTTATTCTACATCATGAATTTTTTATAATTTCTTAAAGAGTAAAAAAGTATACATATGTAGAGTTCTATACTGTATATTCACTCACTATTTCTCTAAATTCTTGTTCTTTGTCTAATAAATATTTATTAAAATTTAATTTACTGTTTTCAATTTTTTTAGAAAGTTCATATAATAGTTCAGGAATTTTATTTGCTGGAATATCACCATATGAATTTCCTAATTTAGTTTTTCCTACTCCAAGTTCTCCACCGATAAATAAAGTAAAGCATTCTTCTATCTTTTCTCCTACTCTCTTCTTTTTACCAGTAAATCCTATAGATCCAATTTGATGTACTCCACAAGAATTTCCACATCCTGATATATAAATTCTTGGTAATATATCTAAACAATATTCCTTTTCTTTAAAGTAATTTATAATTGATTTTAATGTTCCTTGGCTATTACATATTCCAATTTGACATGTTGGTACTCCAATACATGACACACTTTGCTCTAACTCAGTCTTTGCACTCATATTTTCTGTTAACTCTAGTAACTCTATTGCCTCATTACCATTTAAATTTCTAAAATAAATTCCTTCAGTCATTGCTAGTCTAACTTCTATTTCTTTAAAGTTTTTAACTTTATCTAAAATCTTTTTTAAATCATTAACCGCAAGTTGACCACCAATTGGGTGAATATAAACACTATACAATCCTTTTTGTTTTTGTTTAAATATCCTTTTATTATTAATATCTATTTCTATACCCTCTTTAGAATATACTTTATTATTAACTTGTATCTCTAAATTTTCATTGGATTTAACTTCTTCCAAATGTTTTTTATAACACTCTAAGAACTCTTCTTCTCCCATTCGTTCCACAATATACCTAATACGTGCTTTATTTCTATTTTCATAATTTCCTTCAGCCATAAATAATCTTACTAACGCTTCTACATAATAAATTACCTCTTTTGGCTCAATCATCTCTGTATATTTAACTGCCTTTTTAGGATTTTGACCTAATCCTCCACCTAAGTATAATTCAAAATATTCTTTTCCATCCTTTTCAGTTGCAGCAAATCCTAAATCTTGAATTGTGCAATGTGCTGAATCACTTTCAGTATTTGAAAAGGAAACCTTAATTTTCCTAGGTAATTTATAAGTATATATTCTCTCTAAAAAATAATTTCCAACAGCTAATGCATATGGAGTTACATCAAAAGCCTCACTTGAATCAACTCCTGATAATGGTGATATAGCTACGTTTCTTGGATAATCTCCTCCTGCGCCCCTTGTATATATATCATTATCTAGAGCTTCAATCATTAAATCACAAATTTCATCTATATTTAATCCATGTAATTGAATTGCTTGACGAGTTGTAAAATGTATATTGCTTAGTTTATACTTTTCTGCGAATTCATACACCTTATACATTTCATTTACATTAGTTACTCCAGAAGGAATTCTAAGCCTTATCATAAACTCCTTTCCTCCCTTATGAGCATACACTCCAAATCCTCCAGAAACATGCTTAAATTGCATAATATTTAGCTCTCCATTAAAGAACTTATGTCCAGTTTCCCTGAAACTCTCTATTTCTCCATATAAAACTTCTTTTAACTTATTCATATATCGACACCTCTTTAATAAATTTACACAATATTAATTATATCACTAAATATAATATATATTTAATATTTGTAAAAAAA
>NZ_ASRV01000103.1 GCF_000401215.1 Clostridium sartagoforme AAU1
CGCAATTTATTTCTAATTAGTATTAGAATAATATAGTCCTTTAAAATAAAAAGAATTAGCAAAATGCTAATTCTTTTTACTTAAATAAATCTTTAAGCCCTTTTTTATGAGGTGTTCCTTCCCCAACATTTTCTCCACAAGCTTCCATAAATGCCTTTAATGCATCTTTTTGCTTTTCATTTAGACTCTTAGGAATATCAACTATAACTTTAACGTATTGATCTCCTCTTCCAGATGAATTTACTTTTGGAACTCCCTTACCTTTTAATCTAAATAAAGTTCCTGATTGGGTTCCTGCTGGAATTGTATATTTTACATCTCCATCTACAGTAGCTACTGTTATTTCAGTACCTAAAGTTGCTTTCCCCATAGAAATATGAGTATCGATATAAATATCATTTCCTTTTCTTGTAAATTTCTTAGATGGAGCCACATTAATTCTAACATATAGATCCCCTGCTGGACCATTGTTTGCTCCATGATCTCCTTGGCCCCTTAGAGGCATTACATTTCCAGTATCAACTCCAGCTGGAATATTTACATTTATTTTTCTATTTTTTCTAACATTTCCCTTACCTTTACATGTAGTACATGGTTCTTCTATAACTTTACCACTACCACCACAAGTAGTACATGTTGAAGTACTTACGAAACTTCCTAAAGGTGTTTGTCTTTGTACTCTAACTTGCCCTTGACCATTACATGTTGGACAAGTTTTGGCTGATGTACCTGCTTTGGCTCCACTACCGCTACATGAATCACAAGTTTCACTTCTATTTATAGAAATTTCCTTTTCCACTCCAAATACTGCTTCTTCAAAGGTTAAATTAATTGTATACTCTAAATCTGCACCTCTTTGTGGGCCATTTCTTCTTCTACTACCGCCACCACCAAAGAAACTGTCAAATATATCTCCAAAACCACCCATATCAGAAAAGTCAAAACCACCAAATCCACCTGAACCAAATCCACTTCCATCAAAATCGGCTGTTCCAAACTGATCATATCTTGCCTTTTTCTCAGGATCTGAAAGCACTTGATAAGCTTCATTTATTTCCTTAAACTTATCTTCTGCTTCTTTATTTCCTTGATTTTTGTCAGGATGATATTTTATAGCTAGCTTTCTAAAGGCCTTTTTTATTTCTTCGTCAGAAGCTCCCTTTTCCAATCCAAGGGATGCATAATAGTCTTTATTTGCCATCTATTTCACCACCATTTTTTACTTTATAAAAGGGAAGACGACTTATGCCTTCCCTCTATATATTATATATATTAGACTGATTAGTTGCAATTATTTATATATTAAAGATATTATTTATCATCTTTAACTTCAAAGTCTGCATCTACAACATTGTCATCATGTGGAGCCTCACTTGTACCTGCTCCTCCCATGTTGTTTGGATCAAATCCAGCACCTGCTGCACCATTTGCATTTGCATCAGCATATATCTTTGATGATACTGCATAGAATTCTTGGTTTAATTCATCCATAGCTTTCTTTATAGCTTCTAAATCTTCACCATCTTTTACTTTGTTTAATTCATCAAGCTTAGCTTGGATTTTAGCTTTATCATCAGCTGTTACCTTATCACCAAGTTCTTCTAAAGTTTTAGTTGTTTGATAAGCAACTTGGTCTGCATTATTTTTAACTTCTATTTTTTCTTTTCTCTTCTTATCTTCTTCAGCAAATCTTTCTGCTTCTTTTACTGCTGCTTCAACTTCTGATTCACTTAAGTTAGTTGAAGCTGTAATAGTTATATTAGCTTCTTTATTAGTTGCTTTATCAACTGCTGATACTTTAACTAATCCATTTGCATCTATATCAAATGTAACTTCAATTTGAGGAATTCCTCTTGGAGCTGGTGCAATACCTGATAATGTAAATCTACCTAATGTCTTATTATCAGCTGCCATTTGTCTTTCACCTTGAACTACGTGAATTTCAACTGATGTTTGACCATCTGCTGCAGTTGAGAATGTTTGACTCTTCTTAGCTGGAATTGTAGTATTTCTTTCAATAAGTGGTGTAGCAACTCCACCTAATGTTTCAATTCCTAATGTTAATGGAGTAACATCTAGTAATAATACATCCTTAACTTCCCCAGTTAATACACCTGCTTGAATTGCTGCTCCAACTGCAACACATTCGTCTGGATTTACTCCTTTTGAAGGTTCTTTGCCAGTAAAGTTTTTAACTGCTTCTACAACAGCTGGTATTCTTGTTGATCCACCAACTAATATTACTTTATTGATTTCACTTAATGAAAGGTTAGCATCTGATAAAGCTTTTTTCATTGGCTCAATTGATCTTTGAACTAAATCATGTGTAATTTCGTTGAATTTAGCTCTAGTTAAATTCATGTCTATATGCTTTGGACCTGTTGCATCAGCTGTTATAAATGGTAAGTTAATGTTTGTTTGCATTGATGATGATAATTCTATTTTAGCCTTTTCAGCTGCTTCTTTTAATCTTTGAAGAGCCATTTTATCATTTCTTAAATCTATGCCATTTTCTGCCTTAAATGTATCTGCAATATGATCCATTACTCTTTGGTCGAAGTCATCTCCACCTAGTTTAGTATCTCCGTTTGTTGATAAAACTTCAAATACACCATCACCAAGTTCTAGTATAGATACGTCAAATGTACCACCACCTAGGTCATAAACAAATATTTTTTGGTTAGTATCCATTTTGTCTAAACCATAAGCTAAAGCTGCTGCTGTAGGTTCATTGATTATTCTTAATACTTCTAATCCAGCTATTTTACCAGCGTCTTTAGTTGCTTGTCTTTCTGAATCATTAAAGTACGCAGGAACTGTAATAACTGCTTGTGTTACACTTTCACCTAAATAAGCTTCTGCATCAGCCTTAATTTTTTGAAGTACCATTGCTGATATTTCTTGTGGTGAATGATCTTTTCCATCTATATTAACTTTATAATTTGTTCCCATATGTCTCTTAATTGATATTATTGTTTTATCTGGGTTTGTAATTGCTTGTCTTTTAGCTACTTGCCCTACTAATCTTTCTCCATTTGCTTGGAATGAAACTACTGAAGGAGTAGTTCTTGAACCTTCTGAATTACTTATTACTACTGGTTCTCCACCTTCCATAACTGCTACGCAAGAGTTAGTTGTTCCTAAATCGATTCCTATTATTTTTCCCATAATTTATTTCCTCCTAAAAACTTCTTTTAAATTTATAAGTTTAGTTAATATCATTGCTAATTTACTACTTTTACCATTGTATATCTAATTATCTTATCGCCTCTTTTATATCCCTTCTGAAATACTTCAGTAACTAAATTATTTCCAAGAGATTCGTCTTGAATATGCATAACTGCTTGATGAAGGTTTGGATCAAATTCACCAGTTGCATCAATTTCTTCAACACCTAATTTTTCAAAGGAACTTTTAAAGCCTTTTATAGTCATATCTATTCCCTTTTTAAAATCTTCAACACTTCCATCAACAGCTACTGCTCTTTCTAGAGTGTCTAATACTGGAATCATTTCCTTTAATACATCTGTACATGCATCTGTATAAATTCCTTCTTTTTCTTTAGTTGTTCTTTTTCTATAGTTATCATATTCAGCTGATATTCTAAGTAATCTTTCTTTTAAAGCCTCTACTTCATTAGTTAATTTCTTATTTTCATCTTTTAATTTTCTCATAATATCGAGTTCATTTTCCTTCTCATTATTTTCTTCAACTATATCTTCTGAAGATTGATCTGTTTCTGACTCAGTACTAGAATTTATATCTTCATTATTTTCTGTTTCAATTGTTTCTGTTTCATCATTTTCTAATTCTTCTATTACTTCCTTGTTATCTTCCACAACAACACCTCATCTCTTTTATTCTATAATTTGGTTTCTTAAGCTTTTATTTAACTCTTTCATTACTTGCCCCATAATTGCTATTACTTTTGAATAATTTATTCTCTTTGGTCCAATTAAACCAATTTTTCCAATGGGTCTTCCATCTAGAGAATATTCAGCGGATATAATGGAGCAATCCTTTGCCTCTGGAAAATAATTTTCTTCACCTATTCTAATAGTTATTTCACTACTAGGCTCTATTAAATCTATTAAACTATCTTTATCACTTATTAGTGAAAGAATTTCTTTAGCCTTTTCAATATTATTATACTCAGGATAATTAAATATATTTGTTGTACCTTCAACAAATACTTCTGTGTTATTAGATTCCTTTAAGGTTTCATATAAAGCTGGTAATATTCCATTAAAGAGTTCGTCAAAGCCCTTTAATTCTAGCTTAAGATTATTTATTACCTCCAGATTTATTTCTTCAATAGTTAAATTCCTTAGTCTCATATTTAAGACTCCATTTATCATTTGAATAGTTTCAGGCTCTGGCATATTATTTACTCTTATCCTGTGATTTTTAATAACCCCACTGTCTGCTACTATTACTGAAACCAAATTATGACTATCAATAGCAAGTAATTGAATAGACTTTATATAACTACTTCTTACAGAAGGTGTCTGTACTACAGTAGTTAAATTAGTCAGCTCTGATAATAATGAGCAAGCTTGCTTCACTATCTTATCAACCTCATACATTGCGGAATTTATAATGTATTCTTTAATTTTCAGTTCTTCTTCTCGAGTTAATCTACCTGTTTCCATTAATTTATCTACATATAATCTATAACCCTTATTTGAAGGTATTCTTCCTGCAGAAGTATGTGGTTGCTCTAGATAACCCAATTCTTCTAAATCAGCCATTTCATTTCTTATTGTTGCTGATCCAACTCCTAAATCATATTTCTTAGCTATTGTTCTTGAACCAACTGGTTCACCTGTCATGATATAGTCATTAATGATAGCCTGAAGTATCTTTATTTTTCTTTCATCAATAGCCATTACATCACCTCTATCTGTTAGCACTCATTATTGTCGAGTGCTAATGACTACATTATCAATATATTCCTTATTAACTTTTTTGTCAATTCCATTAAAGTATAAATTAAATAATATACCTGAAATTCATAAAATTATATTATTTTTTCTTCATTTTTCTAATTTATACTTCATATTACTACCTAGTTTGTTTTATAATATAAAATCACTCATAACAGAATTGGATAATTCAATTCCTTTATCAGTTAATCTTAAATTTCCTTTATCTATAATAAGTAATTTTTTATTTATATTTTCTCTATAATATTTTTATATATACTATTTATGTCCATATTAAATCTTTTTTCAAAATCCTTTATATTTATTCCATCATTCATTCTAAGTCCCATAAATATAAATTCTTCTATATTATCTTCTTTTGTATTATTTATTATTTCTTCGATAACACTTTCTTTACTATTGATTTTATCAATATATAGTTTTACATTTTCTATATTCTTTATTCTTTTCCCTTCAATAAATGAACTTGAAGCTGAACCTACACCTAAATAATCATTACATTTCCAATATATTTTATTATGATAACATTCATATCCTTCTATTGAATAATTAGATATTTCATATTGATTATATCCATATTTTTTTAATATTTTTTTAGTTATGGAATACATTTCTCTTTCTTCATCTTCTGTAGGTAATATTAATTTATTTCTTTCCCAAAGATTATAAAAAGCTGTATTTTCTTCTATAATTAAGCTATAGGCTGATATGTGCTCTGGTTTTAGCTTCGCTATTTCCTCTAATGATTCTACCCATTCCTCTACCTTTTGATTTGGCAACCCAAACATCAAATCTACATTTATGTTCTTAAACCCTACTTCTCTAGCTAAATTAAAATTATCTTTAAATTGATTAAAACTATGAATTCTTCCTATATCTTTTAGTAGTGAATTTTGTACGGCCTGAAGCCCCATACTAATTCTATTTACTCCTCCTATTAGCATTGTTTCTAATTTTTCCTTATTCAATGTTCCAGGATTACATTCCATTGTAAATTCCATATCTTTTGATACGTTAAGTTTATTTATACTTTTCATAAGTTTATCTATTTGATTCATTTCTAAATATGATGGAGTTCCTCCTCCTATGAATATACTCTTTATTTTATATTTTATTGCTTTATCCTCTATTTCTTTACATAATGCATCAACATAATCTTCTTTAAGATAATCTATTGAGGCATAAGATGGGAAATCACAATAAAAACACTTTTGCTTACAAAATGGTATATGTATATATAATGATATTTCTTTCATTTTAAATCTCTCTTTCTATAAACTATTATGCATATATTATACTTAATTTATATTATTCTGACCAACTATAATAAAGATATGTAAGTTCATTTATTAACGTCCTTAACTCCAAAACAATATAAATTTATATATTAATATAAAATTGAAAAAAGAAAATTATAAAATAATCTGTAACTTAACTACTATAAATAGATTATGTTACAGATTATTAAATAAAAACTATATTATACTTCTAATAAATCTATATTTATTACATTATGAAATATTACATCCTTTTGAACTCGATCTATTCTTGCATCTATTAGAGTACCTTGAAAATTTATCTTAATCTTTGATTTTAATCCATATCTTAAAAGATGTGTTTCTAACTTATGGCTAATCATTGATATTAAGCATAATTCTCCATTTCTTTTTTTGATAGTTCCAGTTACAAGCCCTGAATTTCTTAGAACCTTTCCCTTTTTTCTTATATCTCTTACCTTCGCCTCTAACATACTATACACCTCACATAATAATTTATTCAATTTAAATATATTTACATTTCCATAATTTAATTACAAATAATTATAAATTGCGAAACAAAATATAACCATTTCTGTTGTTTTGAATATATTAATTGTATATTTCTATATAAGGAGATATCAATTTTGAAAACTTTTAGGATACTTGCTTTTGATGGTGGAGGGGTTAAAGGTGCTCTAAGTGTTGAAATTTTAAGTAGAATCTGTGATAAATATCAAAACTTTTTAGATGATGTAGATTTATTTACTGGAACTTCCACCGGCTCTATAATAGCTTCACTTTTAGCTAATAAGGTTTCTATTAAAGATCTAAGCTATTTATATAGCGTTCCTGTTGCTAAAAAATTTTTTCTCACTCCCACTTCAATTTATTTCGTCCTAAGTTTAATAATACTAATTTAAAAAATATTATTTCTAACTACTTTCCTGATGATTTTAAGATAGGAGATCTTAAAAAATATATTTTTATTCCTTCTTTTAATGTAAAGGGAATTACAAGAGATTCTTGGGAACCTATATTCTTTAATAATTTATCTGAAAATCTCACTACGAATTTTAGTGTCAAAGATGCAATATTATCAAGTTCAGCTGCTCCTACATACTTTCCATCATATAAAGGCTTTATAGATGGAGGCGTTATTGCTAATTCTCCTACTGCCATATCATTGTTGTACACTTTATCAAAATTTAATCATTCCTATGATTTAAAGCAAATAAAATTATTATCTATAGGTACTGGTGATAGCCCTGAAAGAATCACTAAAAAAACAGATAATTGGGGTGTTTTTCAATGGTCATTTCATCCATTATCTAAAATGAAATCACCACTGCTATCTCTTTTAATGGATGGAATGACTGATTTAGAAAATATTTATTGTACAGAACTTTTAAAATCCAATTATTTCAGAGTTAATCCAAAGGTTTCTAAATTTATCGAAATGGATTCTTATAAACTAATTCCTTATCTTAAGTTAATAGCAGGAACTTATGATTTGTCTTTATTATATAGTTATATAGAAAATATTTACCTTAAATAATCTTTTATTATATGAACAATCTTACCCAACATAAAATATAATAAAGTATTACCACCTTACTCTTATAATTATCTATAAAAAGGCTAAGCATCCTTTTGGAGCTTAGCCTTTTTTTATCTAAATTATTTATCTACTTTAAGAACAGCCATGAACGCTTCTTGTGGTATTTCAACAGATCCCACTTGTCTCATTCTCTTCTTTCCTTCTTTTTGCTTTTCTAATAGTTTTTTCTTTCTTGATATATCTCCGCCATAGCATTTTGCTAAAACGTCTTTTCTCATAGCCTTAACAGTTTCTCTTGCTATTATCTTAGATCCAACTGCAGCTTGAATTGGAACTTCGAACATTTGTCTTGGTATTATTTCTTTTAACTTTTCAGCTATTCCTCTTCCTTTTTCATATGCTTTTTCTCTTGGTACTATCATAGATAGAGCATCTACAACATCACCATTTAACATTATATCAAGCTTAACTAATTCAGTTTGTTTGTATCCTTTAAATTCATAATCTAAAGATGCATAACCTCTAGTTCTTGATTTTAATGTATCAAAGAAATCATATACTATTTCATTTAATGGAATATCATAATTAATAGAAACTCTTGTTTCTTCTAAGTATTGCATGTCAATAAAAATTCCTCTTCTTTCTTGACACAATTCCATTACAGCTCCTACATAATCAGAAGGGGCTATTATACTTGCTTTTACTATAGGTTCTTCCATATATTCTATTTCTGTAGCTTCTGGAAGATTCGTTGGATTTGTAAGTTCAATTATTTCTCCATTAGTTCTTATTACTTTATATATAACTGATGGAGCAGTTGTAATAATATCTAAATTAAACTCTCTTTCGATTCTTTCTTGAATTATTTCCATATGCAATAATCCTAAGAATCCACATCTAAAACCAAAACCTAAAGCAATAGATGTTTCTGGTTCAAAGTTTAAAGCTGCATCATTTATTTGAAGTTTTTCTAATGCATCTTTAAGTTCCTGATACTTTGCTCCATCCACAGGGTATATTCCTGAGTAAACCATAGGCACAGCTGGCTTATATCCTGGTAATGATTCTTTTACAGGTCTATCAGCTTCTGTTATAGTATCCCCAACTCTTGCATCTCTTACATTTTTTATCGAAGCTGCAATATAACCTACATCTCCAGCTCTTAATTCATTTATTGGTAAAGTTTTTGGAGTAAACACTCCAACTTCAGTTACTTCATATATCTTGTTAGTAGCCATTAATTTAATTTTAGTTCCTGGTTTAACTACACCATCAAAAATTCTAACATATGAAACAACACCTTTATAACTATCATAATATGAGTCAAATATTAATGCTTTAAGAGGTGCTTCTTCATCTCCATTTGGAGCTGGTACCTTTGCTACTACTGTTTCTAATACATCTACAATATTTAAGCCTGTTTTTGCAGATATCATTGGTGCATCCTGGGCTTCTATTCCTATTATATCTTCTATTTCTTGTTTAACTTCTTCTGGTCTTGCAGATTGTAAATCTACTTTATTTATTACTGGAGCTATTTCTAAGTCGTTATTTAATGCTAAATAACAATTAGCTAATGTTTGTGCTTGAACACCTTGTGTGGCATCTACAACTAAAACTGCTCCTTCGCATGCAGCTAAACTTCTTGAAACTTCATATGTAAAATCTACATGTCCTGGAGTATCTATTAAGTTTAATATGTATTCTTCTCCATTTTCTCTTCTATAGATAAGTCTTGCTGCTTGTGACTTTATTGTTATTCCTCTTTCTCTTTCTATTTCCATATTATCAAGGATTTGCTCTTCCATCTCTCTTTGAGTAAGCGTTCCTGTGGCTTCTAATAATCTATCAGCTAGGGTTGACTTCCCATGATCTATATGGGCAACTATTGAAAAATTTCTAATATGCTCTTGTCTATTACTACTCATATATAAAACTACAACCGTGTTCTTGGTTAATAGTCACTTCACCCCCATTATAATTAAATCAAGGTAAATTATATCATAATATCTACGATATGTGTCAATATAAATGTACAGCAATTAAAAATTAACAATTACCAACTGATAATTAATAATTTCTAGTTAATTTTTGATTTAACTAGAAATTAATTAGATTTTTCTAAGAAATCATCTACTATTTTATCTAGTTTATCATTATTAGTATTGATACTTTCTTCTTTTCCTTCAATCTCTGTATTATTTACATCTTCTTTATTACCTTCATCTGTTGAGTTTGTTTCTTCATTTATTGAGTTTGTTTCTTCATTTTTATTATCATTTTTTATTTTCCCATTAATTTTATTCTTTATACTGTTAAACCCACTATATATTTTACTTCCTACCATATATATTTTTTCTGTTACTACATTATCGGTATTTACTTTAAATTCCTTATCTTCTATCTTTATAATAGTACTATCATCTTCTAACTGTGAAGTATATATTTTAACCTCAGCATCATCCCTTATGAATTCTTCAAAGTCTTCTCCAAATTCTTCTTTAACTAGTTCATAGTTATCTTCACCATTCCCAACTGGTGATAAGGCTTTAGTGTTTACTATATTTATTTGTATAGAGCCTATAAACACCATTAATGAAAAAATTATTGTTCCTATTAAAACTTTTTTATTAAACAAAAAAGCACCCCCTAGTTTTTTTATTATCTAAAGGATGCTCATAAATTCCAAATTTTATTCAATTTATCTGTTTATGTGCTCTGCCAAAATTCTTGCTATATATTTTGCTGTTAATTTTGCTTCTTGAGAAGTGTTTACATTTGAACCTACTTCTATAAGAATAAAGTTATCACTTAAGCTATAATTAATACCTGTAGCAGCTGGATCAATTTCATGAATATCTCTTATTAAACCCGGAAATAATTCAGTTCCAATATTGTATAAGTTTTCTACAAAGGATTTATTTGCAGGATATCTACTACTATTTGGGGCAGTAACAAACATCATTTTAGCTAAATTTTGATCATTTAAATTTATAGTATAAATACTTTTTAATTGGTCAGCTTTTGCATTATCTATTCCATCTCTGTGAAGATCTATTATTACTTTAAAATCACCATATTGATTTAAAATACTTTTTAAAGTTTCATTTGATCTTTTATAAGCATCATTGTAAGAAACACTATGATTAGTTTTATCATGAACTACTGATATACCATATCCTTCTTCAAGTTCCTTTGTTAAAACATCCCCTACACCAACAACATTAAAATCACTTTCTGTAGTGTCCTTTTCTGTTTCAACATAATTTTCCATAGTATGAGTATGGAAGATAAGAATTTCTGGTTTGGAGCTATCTAAAGTTTTCTTTAAACTTGGATCATATGCTGCACTTACTTTATTTAATTCTGCTATTTCTTCTGGCGTCATCTTTGCTATGCTATCATTTTTTAATGAAAATGGAGTTAATTTTTTAATTGACTCTTGTATTATGGAATTTGCATCACTACTATTAAATAAACTTATTTCTCTTCCAATTATCTCATAAATATTTATTCCTCTTATTCCTATTGCTTCTAGTGCTACATTTTTTATTGAAAGATTGTTATCTGCATAATTTCCTTCATCATACACCTGAGTTTTTACTACTGGCATAGTGAAATTCAGCATTTGAACATATGCATATCCACCTCTTTCATTATATTTATTTATCACACTAATGGATCTTATAAAAAACATAACAACTGCAAATATAATTATTACATATCCAACTCCAAAATTTCCCTTACTGGAAGATGGACTTCCTCTAAGTCTCTTAGATTTTTGTTTATTAGGCATAGCTTGTCTTAATGAATACAACCGCAACTCCCCCTTCTCTATAATATTTATATTAGGGGAGTTACATAATTATTAATACTTTTTCTAAAATTCTTATATTAATTCATAAATTTATTTATGTCTTCCATATCTAGATTAGGTTGCACTGCCATATTTATTCCATTTGCTATTATTTTTGCAAGAGATTCTATGACTGCATCAACGTCTTTAGGCGTTACCATTAAATCTCCAAAGAAAGGATCTAATATTTCTTTTATTAAATTACTTTTTTCAACTTTATCTACTGACTTTAACATGTTATAAAAATCTTTGCCACTTTCTGCTTTACTTATAAGTTCATCTAAAAGCAAATCTATAGTATCATTTGCTATTGTTGATGCATGAACTACAGTTGGAACTCCTATTGCAACTACTTTTACACCTAATACTTCTTCATTTATTTTCATTCTATGATTTCCAACTCCAGCTCCTGGAGAAATACCAGTATCACTTATTTGTATTGTTCTGTTTACTCTTTCTAATTTTCTTGACCCCAATGCATCTATACATATAACTAAATCAGGTTTTATTTTATCTACTAAGGATTTTATTATTTCTCCTGTTTCTATTCCAGTAACACCTAGAACACCAGGTGCTATGCAGCAGACCGGTCTTACAGAATCATCAATTGCATCAGGCATGACTTGTTTTAAATGCCTAGTTACCATAATTTTTTCTGTTACCTTTGGTCCAAGTGCATCTGGTGTTACCCTCCAATTTCCAAGCCCTACAACCAATGCTGTTTTTTCATCAGAAATGTCTACTAATCTCTTTAAAACATTATCAACAACATTTGATACCTTATCCATAGATTCTCCATCATAATGTGTGAATTCTGGAAAATCTATTGTAATATAATTTCCTTTTGGTTTTCCAAGTTCTTTTCCGGCTTCATCACTTTCTATAGTTACTGTAGTTATTTTTATATCATCTTCATTTTCCTCTTCTACAATAACTCCGTCTAATTCCCTTTTATTTTCCTTTGTGTACATATCTCGTGCTTCAATTGCTAAATCTGTTCTTACATTTATCATAAAAATACCTCCAAAAATTCTTATATCCCTTTTATTTTTCCTTATTGTTATAATTTAATACTTGAACTTATAAACTTTCAATGATATAATCTAGTATGTTAAAAACGAACTCGAACGCAGATTTCCCCAAAGCTGCAAAGAGACCCTATAAAATTATTAAGGGGGTGAATTTAGAATGGCAAATATTAAATCAGCAAAAAAGAGAATTAAAGTTACAGAAGCTAAAACTACTCAAAACAGAATGATTAAATCAGCTTTAAAGACTGCTATAAAGAAGTTTGAAACTGCTGTTGCTGCAAGTAATGCAGAAGAAGCTAACGTTCTTTTCCCTAAGGCTGTTAAAGCTTTAGACATGGCAGCTCAAAAAGGAGTATGTCACAAGAACATGGTAGCTAGAAAGAAATCAAGATTAGCTGCAAAGTTAAACGCTATGGCGTAATCAAATAAGAAGCCGGTCATTAGACCGGCTATTATTTTACCATAAATATATTAAAAAGCATTAATTCCATCTCCATAGTTTTATCTACACCAGATGTTTTTAGTTTGTTTTCAGTTTCTAAACAAATTTCCATTAACTTTTGTAATTGCTTCATATTAAATTTATTACATTGATTAACTAATTTTTCACATATAAAGGTTGGTAGTTTATATTTACTTGCAATATCATTTATATTAAGTCCATTTTGACTAAGTATCTTAATTTCATATAATCTTTTGAAATTATTTTCTATATTGCTTATTATTAGCATATGTTGATCACTTTTAAATAACAATTCATCTAATAAATCAATTGCTTTTTCTGCTTTTCTTTGAGATATTAAATCAATTAAATCGAATATATCATCTTCACTGGAATTAGCTATAAGCTTATCTATATCTTTTTTAGTTATTTGCTTACCATTTGTATAAGCTATGATCTTATCTGCTTCTCTTTTAATTATATCAAAATTATTTTGTACTTTTTCAGCAAAATATTTTGCTTCTATTTTTCCAATTTCTTTTCCGTTAGATTTAAATACTTCTTCTACCTTTTTATAATATCTATCTTTCTTAAGTCTATCAAAATAAACTACTTTAGAAACTTTATCTAAGGATTTTATTTTATTATTTTTTTTAGGATTATCTCTTTTATCATTAAATAAAAAATACATTATTAAGATTGTATATGGCGGTAAATCTTTTAAGTACTTTAATATTTCATTATAAATATTGGTATTAGAACTGTCTGTTTTATCTTTTAAAAATGCTGCCCTATATATTACTACAGCCTTCTTATCCCCCATAAAAGGCATAGTTTCACAAGCATTCATAATATCATCAAAGCTTGTAGTTAATCCATCTAATCTTATATAGTTTAAATCCATTAAAGATTTATCTATAGTATTATTTATGATTAAATCTACTCCCTCTTTTATAAGTTCTTCATCTAAACCACAAAATATGTAGGAGTTTTCTATTTTATTTTTTTTTACTTCACTCTCTAGTACATCAAAATCTATCAACTTAATCTACCTTTCTTTAATTAAATACTAAAGCTTTATTATCAATCAAAATTATTTTTCCATAATTCTCTGATTTAAAATCTATTATATCATAATTAGAGCTATTTTTCCCTTTGGATAACTTAATTAAATAACTATTATCTCTTCCCTTTAATATAACATCTTTATTATTTTTTTCTATATTGAAATTCTTATTTATTTTTATATTATTAAAATCTTTATAAGCATTTTTGGATAATGTTATCACCTTAAATTTCTTTAGATCCACATCTTTTTTTAATGCACATATTGCTCTTTCCCCTCTAAAGCTTACTGCTATTATACCTTCTTTAAAATATTCTATCTTAGGAAGTGGACTGTAAATTAGCATGTAAAAATACATAATTATTACAGTCGGAAAATATAATGCTTTTTTATAACCTTCTTTATAAAAATATATAGTTATTAAAATAATTATATAGCTTATATTAATTAATTCATTTAAATATATTGGATTAGGTGTTATATTTAGTAACCACTTTGTTCCTATATCTATAAACATGGTAATATAATAAGCTAAAAAAGCTATATAGTTAAAAATCATTTCAAAGTTAATAACTAGAGCCAATAAATTTCCAAGTATAACTACTATATTCATTAATGGTACTAAAATAAGATTTCCAAGGAGGAATCCAAATGAAAATTCTTTAAAGTAACAAACTAAAACTGGGAAGGTAAATATTTGTGATGATAAACATATCGATATTCCCTCCCTGAAAAACTTAGGAAACTTATATAATTTTTTGTTTATCTTTTTATTAAAAATTATTATTCCAAGAGTTGCTAAGAAACTTAATTGGAATCCTACCTCAAAAATGCTATAAGGTTTAAATATCATTAAAATTATTCCTGACATTGACAATGCTGCAATAGGATTATAGTTTCTTTTTAGAGGCAATGAAAAATTCATGCACACCATCATAATGTAAGCTCTTATTGTTGATAATGCTGCACCTGAAAATATTACATATACTGCTGAAATTATAGGAGCAACCTTTTCTCCAAATATTCTTTTTAATATAGAATAAACTAACACCATATGAAGACCAGATACTGAAATAGCATGAAGTATCCCTAAGCTTTTCATATCTTCCTTATCATCTCTATCTAAAAACTCTGTATATCCAAAAGCTATAGATGTTACTATTGCAGCTCTCCTATACCCTAATTTTTCTTTTAATTTACTAAATATATATTCCCTTAATTTATATATTCTTTCTTTTAAATCGCTATCTAATTTTTCAATACCCTCAACTTTAAACTCTCCTATTATCCCTTTTTCTCTATTTACATCCCTAGTAAATTCACCCTTTATTATAAATTTTTCTCCTAATTTAACATTCTTTATATTTCCATTCATATATACTTTTCTTTTTGCTATTTCTCCTATAGCACCATATGAATTAATTGATATTATTCTAACTTCTTCCTTATTACTAATAAATATATTGTTATAATAGAAATTATTGATTAGTGGTACTATAAAAAAGCTATAAGAATCATTGATATCTTAAGTTTTACTTTAAAAATAAGTATGATAAAAAAACAGCCAGCAATTATTATTGCCAGCCATTTATTTTTATATAAAAGCACATATATATAACTTGATAATATAAAAACCATAAATATATATGGTAATATATTTATTTTTTCTTCATACTTCAAATGGCAACACCTCATTAATAAGTTTTACCATTTTTTTATAATTATATCTCCTAATAAGAAAATAAAAATTAACCATGTTAATACTATTACTAATAATATAGAATAAGTAAAATTAGTTAATAACATTAATAACACTATTGATAATACATAAATCAAAATAGATAGCAGTACAAGCTTTAAAGCATTATATTTCCCTCTTGTAAATATCTTACTATTAATCATTGTATCAATAATAGCCATTCCACCTATTAAAATAAATCCTACTATATCATAATTATCCTTTATAAAATAGATAGCTACTACTGGTATAATACAAAATAAAAATCCTTTTAAAATATATTTTTATTTTATATTGAGAATTTCCATAAAGCATATTTATAAGTATTAAAGGAGAAAGAAGTAGAAAATTCATTAATATTATAAAATATTCTTCTATAAAAGCTCCATCTGTTAAAAAATATTTAAAATTCATTAATATAATTTCTGATAATACAACGTATAAATATGTATTTATTCCTCTTTTTAATCCTTCTTCAACCTCAGAGTATTTTTCTTTTAATTTAAAATAAGCTTTTATACTACTTATGTTGGTGTATATATCTCCTATTTTTTTAGAAGCATAGATAATTTACCTTTTACAACACCAATTTGAGCTAAACTAATAAGTGAAATATCTCCAAGAGTTTCTCCTTCAATGGAAAACTTATATCCATCATTATAATATAAAGATATAATCTTATTCTTTTGTTCTGGATTAAGGTTGCAAAAAATTCGTGTTTTTGATACCACCTTAAGTATTTCTTTTTCATCTAATGTATCTAGTTCGTCGCTTTCTGTAATTTGCTCTAGCGATGATATAAGTCCTAATCTTTTTCCTAATAGTTCTGATGAAATTTTATTATCTTCAGTAAATATAATTGGTAGAACTCCATTATCCATTACTTTCTCAATATCATCAACAATATCATCAATTAAAGGATTTTCTAAAGCTATAAGCCCAACAAAAACTAAATTACTTTCTATATTTTCATGTTCTGAAGGTTGATAATTAAAACTTCTATATGCAAAAGCTTCTGTTAAAAGTCCTTCCTTTGAAAATTCTAAATTAGCTAATCGTATTTTCATTATATCTTGTGAATATATTTCTCTTTCTATTCCATTTATAATAATATGAGTACAACAATTTAGTACTGACTCTAAATCGCCTCTACAATTCGCTCTATATCCCTTTCTATTTTTGTTTACAGTAGTCACCATATTTTTTTTGTTATCTCTAGAAATTTCAAATTTTCTTTTATTATCATTTTCTAGTTTCCCCTTAAAAATAGAGTTTTCTACTCCAAATTTTACATAAGCAACTTCATACATATCTCCCTTTGACCAGTTATTATCATTATTATATTTGGCATTATTACAAAGTATTGATATATCAAGAAGCCTTTTAATATTTATGTCCATTGTTTCTATTGAATTAGATTTATATACTTGTTCATTGGTATATAATTTATCTAAATATAACTCTTTTTTTGTTATAGTCCCTAATTTATCTAAAAAAAGTATTTTTACATCATTAATTAAATTTAACGCTGAAAAATTAATTAGTTCTATTTCATCTTCTTCTAGAATTTTTCTTTTTATATGTTTACTATAATATAATATTATAAATGGTATAAATATGCATATTATAGCAAATATCCCTTGAGCAAATATTTGTTTTTTATATACTAATTT
>NZ_ASRV01000104.1 GCF_000401215.1 Clostridium sartagoforme AAU1
ATTAATATAATGACTAAATAATATATTTTATATATAAAATCCAAATCAGTAATATTATTAATGAAGTTTATAGTTGACGTTATTAATATTAATATAAAATATTCAAAATATATAAATTTATCATTTTTTTATTAAGTCTATATTTTGCCATAATATAATATAATATGACTATATGAAAAATACTAAACTCATAGTTTGTACCACACCCAACCTTTCTTAATAGTATTTTTACATCTTCAAATTGGCTATTTGGCGTGAAAAAATCATAGATACAGTCCAAAGTATAACAAAAAAAATTTTCAGTACTCCATATAATTCCTTTTGAGTTATGCTTTTTAAATGCATTGCAAACATAAGAGATATCATAACTAATATTATTTTAAATATTTTAACAAAATCATGTATTATTCTACTATCATATATTAGAGCTATTTCGAAACAACTATACATTGCTAGACTTAATAATGCATAAACTAATAATTTTTTCTTATCAACATAATAAATTCTCTCTCTAAAATTATTATAATCCAATTTTTTTCCCTCACTATATGTTATTACTACATAATTTTACATCATTTCCTTATATATGTGAATAAATTTAAAAGACTTTTATAAATAAAAAAATTGCTTCTATAAGTTTACTTATTCCTTCTCTCAGATGCTTATACAAAAAAAATAAGTACATATGATTTTCTAGGAAAATACATGTACTTATTTCTCTTTGCTATATTTGTATATTTATAGTTTTTTTATCCATATAATTATATCTTCAATAACTTCATTTTTATTTACTTCATTTAACATTTCATGTCTTCCATCTTTATATAGTTTATAGCTTATATCTTTCACACCAAGTTCTTTATATTGTTCATAAAGATTTATTACCCCATCACCAAAATATCCCACCGGATCTTTATCTCCAGAAAATATATAGATAGGAATATTTAAGTTTTTTATCTTTTCTAGGCTTTCATCTTTATGTATATCCCATAACCCTCTTATTAAATCATAGTAAAAAGGAGTTGGATATATAAATCCACAATATTTATCCTTTATATACTTATCTACTTCTTTTTCATCTGAAGATAGCCAATCAAAATTCGTTTTTGGATTTTTAACACTATTATTAAAACTTCCAAATGATAACTTATCCATAAATTTACTTCTCTTATAATTTCCACTAATCAACATTTCTATTTTAGAAACAATTAATCCAGCTTTAGTAAATACTTTTGGCTTTCCATTACTTCCAGATAAAATAACACCATCAATAGTATCTCCATAAATTTGTATATATCTTTGACTTAAAAAAGACCCCATGCTATGACCAAATAATATTACCGGCAATTCTTTATTTTCCTTTTTAATAATTTCATTTAACATTCTTATATCATCAAGCATTGAATAAAATCTATTTTCTTTGTTTATAAATCCTAGTTTATCTAAATTCTTTACACTTTTTCCATGCCCACTATGATCATGAGCATAAACTGTATATCCTTCTTGTGTAAGTTTATTTGCGAAATACTCATATCTTCCTGCCCATTCTGACATTCCATGAACTATTTGAATAATTCCTTTAGTATTTTCTGATTTATTACTCCATCTATAGCAACTAATATCTATTCCATTTTTATTCTTAAAAATAAAATTCTCCATATTAATTCCTCCATTCAATTATTAATTATATTATCTCTCTTATATCTATAACAGTCAAACTTCAATAATTAATAAAATCTTATAATAACCTTATTTGTAAGTATATAAAGTTATGATATACTATTCATAGTTAAAATCAATTTTTTTATTTTTTGATTATCTATTAATATTATTGTATATAATATTGGATAAGTATTATAAGGTGGTGAAAAAGATTAGTATTAAATCAATAATAAGCATTATAGCTTCAAAAATTACAATTTTTCTAACAAAGACAATACTAAAAGGGGGAACAACCTTTCCTGGAAAAGTGGCCTTAAAAATAGATAAAAATATACTCTCAAAGGTATCAAAAGGCTACAATGTAGTTTTAATCACAGGTACTAATGGTAAAACTACTACAACTAGCATGATTTATAATATTATAAAAGAAAATGGAAATAAGGTTATTACTAATAATACTGGTGCAAACCTTTTTCCTGGAATAGTTACAACCTTCATTGATAACTATAAGTTCTTTAAGAAAGTCGAAAATTCATATGCAGTTATTGAAGTTGATGAAGCTAACTTAAAATATATAACTGAATATATTAATCCAGAAATAATAACTGTGACAAACCTTTTTAGAGACCAACTAGATAGATATGGTGAAGTTTATACTACTTTATCCAAAATATTAGAAGGAATTCATCTTTCTCCTAATACTACTTTAGTTTTAAATGGAGATGAATCTCTTTTAGGTAAACTTGAGCTTCAAAATAAAACTGTGTTTTATGGTTTTAATGCTAGCATAGGAAATAATAAAGAGATAGAAATAAATGCAGATGCTAAGTTCTGTAAATTCTGTAAGTCTCCTTATGAATATAATCATATTACATATAATCATTTAGGTGATTTCTACTGTACAGGCTGTGGATTTAAAAGAGCTGATTTAGAATATGCAGTAAATGAAGTTTTAGAACTAACACCTGATAGCTCAACTGTAAAACTCAATGATTTAGAAATTACTATAAGCCAATCAGGAGTTTATAATATTTATAATGGCCTTTGTGCTTATGCTGTAACTAAAGAACTTGGAATAAATGACAATTCAATAAAAAAATCATTACAGAATCAAGATTCTAGTTTTGGAAGACAAGAAGCATTAAATATTGAAGATAAAGATGTAAAAATCATTTTAGTCAAAAATCCTGCAGGATATAATCAAGCTTTAGATACACTGTGTCTAAATAAAGATACTTTTGCTGCGGCATTTCTTTTAAATGATAACTACGCTGATGGTACTGATGTTTCCTGGATATGGGATGTTGACTTTGAAAAGCTTCATGATCTTAATATAGATGAAGTATTTGTTTCTGGTATAAGATGTTATGATATGGCTGTTAGACTTAATGTGGCTGGATTGAATAAAGATACTTTCATAATTGAAGAAACCTTTGAAGACTTAACAGAAAAGATTAAAAGTAGTAAAAATGATAAGATTTATGTTCTTGCTACCTATACTGCTATGATTAACTTTAGAAAATATCTTCATTCAAAAGGTTACATTAAAAAACTTTGGTAAATAAGGAGGTCTATAAATGGAATTAAATATTTGTCATCTTTATCCTGACTTACTTAATGTTTATGGAGATGTTGGTAATATTCTAATACTTAAACATAGAGCTGAACAAAGAGGAATAAAGGTTAATATAATTAACACTTCGCTAAATGATGAATTTGATTCAGAAAATACAGATATTTTATTTTTTGGCGGCGGTCAAGATTTTGAGCAATCAATCGTTTCTAATGATCTAAAAACTATAAAAAAACCTAACTTACAAAAATATATTGAAGATGAAAAAGTAGTTATTGCTATTTGTGGTGGTTATCAATTGCTTGGAAAATATTACATAGCTCCAAATGGTGAAAAAATTGATGGATTAGGAATACTTGATATCTATTCCGAGGGGGGAGATACTCGTTTTATCGGAAACACAGTTATATACAATGAAGATTTTAATGAAACTTATGTTGGTTTTGAAAATCATTCTGGTAGAACCTACACAAACGGATTGAAGCCATTAGGAAAGTGCTTACATGGGTACGGAAATAACGGTGAAGATGGAAATGAGGGTTGTATATATAAGAATACTTTTTGCAGCTATTTTCATGGATCATTATTATCAAAAAATCCAGAACTTGCAGATAGATTCCTAACTATAGCTTTAAATAAGAAGTATGAGAATGTTGTTTTAGATCCTATAGACGATACTCTAGAGCTTAAAGCTAAAGATGTTATGATAAAAAGATTAGAGAATAAAAAATAAATTCAAGGCAAACTATTAGTAGCTTTTGATAGTTTGCCTTAGCTTTTATTACTCTTTATTTAGTACTTTGTTTTCTTTTAAATAATTAATTTCCCATGAATCCATTTCATTTAATGTTTTAAATATATATCCTTTTTCTTTGTAATAGTTTATAACATCTTTAAGCGTTTCAGCAATAATAGTTTGATTGCTACAATCATGCATAAGAACTACCTCAACCTTATTTAATCCAGCCTCATCCCTTAACTTAGAGTTTACAAATTCTGAGGATATATCTTTTGATTTTTCATCTCCTATAGCTATAGTATGCCCTATATAATATTCTCCATTACTTATTATTTTTTGTTGTATTCTAGATAACACTTCTTTTTTATTTTGAGAATTATTTGGACATTCCAACAATTTTATAAAACTCAAATTACCTTCTCCAGTTATACTTTCTATAGTCTTCTTACATTTATCTAAATCATTGAAATAATTTTCTTCACTTTTATATAGATAACTATAATCATGTATATTGCAGTGTGGCATTATACACATATTACTTTTTCTTAAAGTTTTTATTATATAAGAATATATATTAGCTGAATCCCCTACAACAAAAAAGGTCGCTTTTACATCATTTTCATTTAATGTATTAATTATTTTATTAGTTATATTTGCTGAAGGTCCGTCTTCAAATGTTAAATATACAGTTTTTATTTCCTTATCTGTATGTAATGCTAATACAGGGATATAATTTATAATACTAATAAGTAAAAAAATCATAAAAATACTACTATATTTGTTAAACCTTTTTATATTAACCACCTCCTACTTATAATGTTATTTTATGCAATTATTAAGATTATATTATATGTAAATTAAACCACTTAACAAATGTTCTTTATGTTGTTATTATGTAATGTAGATGTTATACTTTAAGTTGTGTATAAAATGTGTAATTTAAAAGTTGAATTTTTAATTGTTATTTATACTTCAATTAGAAATCTATATAATTATGTAACTGTAATATAATCAGTTGCTGTATAGCATTTATTACAACTTATATACATAAAAATATTTAAGAAATGGGGAGATGAAATTGAAAAGAAAAAATTTATTAAAGACGCTGGCAGTTGCTCTTTCTATTTCATTATTAGCTCCTTTTGCTAATAAGGTTAGTGCACAAGAGACAAATATCCAATCTCCAGAAATTATTGGGGAAGCTGCTATAACAATCGATATTAATACAGGTGAAGTTATTTATTCAAAAAATGCAGATTTAAAATTATCACCTGCAAGTACTACTAAGCTTATGACTGCATTGCTTTTTGCAGAAAATAAGTCAAAATCAGATTCACTAACCTTTACTGATACTGTTTTAAAGGTTACAGAAACTTCATTAAATGGATATAAGAAGATAAATTCTGGTGACAAAATTTCAGCAGAAGATACAATGAAAGCTGTAATGATCTTCTCTGCTAATGATACGGCTTATTTAATGGCAGAATCAGTTGGTGGAACAGTAGATAATTTTATAACTATGATGAATGAAAAAGCTAATGACTTAGGGCTTAAAAATACACATTTTGTTAATCCTTCTGGATTAGAAATCGATCCATTAAACCCTACAAATACTGAAATAAACCAAACTACTGCTTATGATTTAGCACAAATAGGAATTGCTGCTTTTAAAAATGATTGGATTAGAGAAACTATGGCACCTAAAACTGGTGAGCTTAGTGTTAATTTGTCAGGTACTCCTGTAATAATCGAATCAAGAAATAAAATACTTGGTAAAAATGGTAATATAGGGGGTAAAACAGGAACTGAAGATCAAGCTGGGCATTGTTTTGTTGGCTTTTATGAAAGAGATGGCAGAGATTTAGTTACTGTTGTTTTGAAATCTGAATATGGTGCAACTGGGCTTAATGTATTTGAGGACACTGAAAAAATAGCTAATTATGGATATTTAGCTAAAAAGGAAGTCTATAAGAGTGCTAATGATGAAGTTGGAACTATTAACTTAACATATAAAGCATTTAGGTTTTTTGGTCCTGAAAAACAAATAACAGCTCCTATAATTTTAAATCAAGATGTAGAGTACTATAAAAATGATTTTAATGATAAAAATGCTTCTATTTCTTACACTCAAGATGTAAAAGATGCTTGGAAGCTTAGTGGTAATAAGGAAGTTAAACTAACATTTTCATTACCTGGATACACAGAAGAAATATCTGGTACTATACAAGTTTCTTCTTTAGAGCTTGTTAAAGCAAATTTACCACTATACTTATTATCATTACTAATTCTTATTGTTATATTAGTTCTATTA
>NZ_ASRV01000105.1 GCF_000401215.1 Clostridium sartagoforme AAU1
TTAAAATTCTAATAGTAAAAATTTAAAGAATTATAAATCGTCATCTAAATCAAAATCTAGAAATAAATAGTGATTTTTTTATATAGAATATTTATTATTTTATATTTCTTGACATTAATTAAAAATCTATCTATACTCAATAATATTACATTGAATTATATTCGGGGGATGAAATAATGTTTATACTTACTTATAATATTAAATTTACAGAATTAGATGAACAAATTGAAAAATTACAAATCAATGATATTTTAATGTTTTTTATGAAAGTCCTTTAGAAATAACAACTGAGGAATATGGTTATGGTTATTTAGAAAAAATAGTTGATACAATTGATATTAGAATTGCCTATGAAAATTCTGAAGAATATTTAGAGTTGTTTAAAGAAAAAGTTACCTCTATTTTAGGAACCAATTGTATAAGTATAGAACAATGTAACTATGATAATTATAATTATAATTTTCCTACTGTTCATATAAATGATAACTGGGTATTATCTTCTCCTGATGAAGTTATACATGATAAAAATATTCATAAAATATCTTTTATTTCTCAAGGAGCCTTTGGTACTGGATTACATGAAACAACAAAAGATTTACTAAATATAATTTTAACTAAAATTGATTTATCTAATAAGTCAGTACTTGATATTGGAACTGGTTCTGGCATTTTATCTGTAGCTTCTGCTATTATTGGTGCATCCAAAGTTACCGCTCTTGATATAAGAGATGTAAAAGATGAGGTTTTATTAAATGCTTCACTAAATGGACTATATAATATTGAAGTATTAGTTGGGAATGCATTAAATGATGAAATTAAAATCAATGATACATATGACTGGATCTACATAAATATAGGCGGAGAAGAAACTGAATTATTTATGAATTTTATAAGAGAACGTCTAAAAAATGATGGTAAAATTCTTGTATCTGGACTTGTTGAATGGAGCTTTGATAAAGTCAAATCTATTGTAGAAAGTTATGGATTTGAACTAGAAACAAAATATCAAAGTAATGAATGGATAACAGCAGTTTTCAATTAGTAATTAACACTAATTGAGAGTGAAAAATTATTAAGTGCACAGTGCACAATTTGCAGTTCACAGTTTAGGATAGAAACTACTGAGTAGTTTCTTAAACTTATATTATAGCAACTATTTTATAGTAGCCTTAATATATTCTTAATTCAGCAAATCTGAATTATTTCCATAACTGTGCACTGCGCCTTGTGAACTGTGCACTATTTTTAGTTATTTATTATAAAGATATTTATATATGTTGTAATTTGCTTTAACTTTATCTACATATTTTTTAGTTTCTGGGAATGGTATATAATCCAAATTTTCTCCATCATTTGAATAGTCTTCATCACTTAACCACTTATTAACATTTCCACTTCCACCATTGTAAGCCGCTAATATCAAATCTAAATTATTATCAAATTCATTTTCTAAAGTTTTTAAATACCAGCATCCTATCCTTATATTTAACTCTGAATCAAAAAGCATGGATGGCATAAAGTAGTTAATTCCTATTTCTTTAGCTGCCCATTCTCCAGTTGTATCCATTATTTGCATCAATCCTTTTGCATCTCTCTTCGAAACAGCTTCTTTATTAAAATCACTCTCAGTTTTTATGACTGCTAACACAAGATATGGATCTATTTCATATTCCTCACTATACTTATTTATATATTCATCATACGGGTAAGGATACACATAGTTCTTCATTACTAATACTACTCCAAAATAAGCAATAATTATTACGATTAAAATAGCTAATATACGCTTAAATTTCATTATTTTCTCCTTATTTATTAATTACCTTTAAAAAATCTATTACTTTATCTACTTGCTTCTTAGTTTTTAATAAATCATTATTATTATCAATAATAATATGTGCATATTCTTTTTTCTATCTAATGATATTTGGGCATTTAATCTATTTATAGCCTCATCTCTTGATAATTTATCTCTGTTTTTTATTCTCATTATTTGTGTATTATTATCAACCCATACTACAATTATATAATCCATATATGTATGAAGATCATTTTCTATTAAAGTAGGCGCATCTAATATTACCATGGATTCACCATTTCTTTCATATTTATCTAGCTCAAGAAATATTTCCTTTTTTATATATGGTATTATTATATCTTCATATTTCTTTCTTTGTTTTGGGAATCGAAAAATATGATTTCCAAATTCCCTTCTTCTAAATTCCCCTCTCCAATCAAAAAAACCTGATCCAAATTCTATTTTTATTTTTTCTAGAATTTCAGGGTACTTAATAAGAACATCTCTTGATATATCATCTGAATCTATTACTTTAAATCCTTTTTCAGTAAGCATTTTTGATACTGTGCTTTTACCTGATCCAATTCCCCCTGTTAATCCTATTTTAATCATTTTTAATTAAGCCCCCTTACTTAGCATCATACCATGTTTCCCCTAAATTAATATCTACTTCAAGAGGTACTTCTATGTCTAAGACATTTTCCATTTCTTCTTTTACTATTTTCTTTACCTCTTCAAGCTCTTTTGCTTTAACATTTAATATAAGTTCATCATGAACTTGTAATATTATATTACTTTCTAATTTGCTTTCTTTTAACTTTTTATAAACATTAACCATTGCTAGTTTTATTATATCAGCTGCACTTCCTTGAATAGGCGCATTCATTGCTAATCTTTCTCCTAAAGCCTTTACTATTCTATTTGAAGATTTAATTTCTGGTATAGCTCTTCTTCTATTTAAAATAGTTAGTACATATCCTTTTTCCTTTGCCTCTTCTATAACACTATCTAAATATCCTTTTATTTTAGGATATCTATCAAAATATATTTCCATATATTCTGAAGCTTCTTTTTTAGCTATGTGTAAATCTTGTGAAAGGCTAAAGTCACTTATTCCATACACTATTCCAAAATTAACAGCCTTAGCTCTACTTCGCATTAAAGATGTAACTTCCTCTACTGGAACCTTAAACACCTCAGATGCTGTTTTTGTATGTATATCACTATGATGTTTAAATGCATCTATCATATTTTCATCCTGTGACATATGTGCCAAAACTCTTAGCTCTATTTGTGAATAGTCACATGATAATAATATATCTCCTTGTTCATTAGGTATAAATACTTTTCTTATTTCTCTTCCCATTTCATATTTTATAGGAATATTTTGAAGATTAGGCTCTGTACTTGATAACCTTCCAGTTGTTGTTACAGTTTGATTAAAATTAGAATGTATGTGACCATCAATATCTATAACATTTTTCAATCCTTCCACATAAGTAGAGTTAAGTTTTGTTATTTGTCTATAATAAGTTATTTTAGGTATTATCTCATGTTTATCCTTTAACTTTTCTAAAACTTCTGCATTGGTTGAATATCCTGTTTTGGTTTTTTTAACCACAGGTAAATCTAATTTTTCAAACAAAATTTTTCCTAATTGCTTTGGAGAATTTATATTAAATTCTTCTTCTGCCAATTTAAAGATTTCTTTTTCTGTTGTAACAATTTCTTCTTTAAATTTAACAGCTAAATCTTCTAACATATTTTTGTTTATATTGAATCCTAAAGATTCCATTGATGAAAGAATAAATATTAATGGATGTTCAACTTCATAATAAAGTTCCTCCATTTTTTCTTCCTCTATTTTATTTTTAGCAATTCATATATTTCCTTTAATTTCAAATTCGCCTTTGCTTCTATTGTTTTCTCATCACCTGTTACATCTTCGCTTAAATATTCATTTATTAATGTTACCATATCATAAGATGATCTTGCTGAATCAATAAGATAAGAGGCTATTGCTGTATCAAATTCAAAGCTTTCTATAGAAATACCTAATTTATTTAATACTGTAACAAGAGATTTCCCATCATGGATTACCTTTTTTAAACCTTTGTTTTCCATTATTACTTTTAGTCCTAGATATCCATCATTTGAATCAGAATTGTAAATGTTTTTAAAGTTAATTAAATAAACTTTATCTTGACAAGATAAATACATCTTATTTAATTCTATTTCTGAATATCTTCCATTATTCAAAACATCATACGTTATATAACATATTTCATTTAAGGATTTAGATAAATTAAGTAAATCATCTGAACTATCTATATCAATAATATCTAAAAGTATTTCATCCTCTTTTATATCTTCTTTATTTTCTGGAAGCTTATCTACAAGTGATTTCATTTGTAGCTTAAAAAATAACTTTCTTAATCCTTCCCCATTATACGATTCTTGACTTTTTATTTCGTCTAAATCAAATTCTAAAGGTACTTCTGTAATTATAGTAGCTAACTTTTTACTAAATATAGCTTGCTCTCTAAAGTTCTCTAGATTTTCTTTTATTTTTTTCCACTAATATTATCTATATTATTTAACACTTCTTCCACAGAACCATAGGTTTGAATTAATTTATAAGCTGTTTTTTCCCCTATTCCTGGTACCCCTGGTATATTATCTGATTTATCTCCCATAAGACCCTTTACATCTATAAATTGAGTTGGAGTAACTCCAAATTCCTGAAAAAATGTTTCGTAATTATATTTTGCTGTTTCTGAAACTCCTTTTTTAGTTATAACTACATTTATATTATTAGATGCTAACTGAAGGGCATCTTTATCTCCTGTCACTATATAAACTTCAATCTCGTTTTTTTCTGCATATTTAGCAAGAGAACCTATTATATCATCTGCTTCAAATCCATCAATTTCATATTTACTTATAGATAATAAATCTAACATATCTTTCACTATAGGAAATTGTTCTGCAAGCTCTGGTGGCATTTTTTTTCTTCCTGCTTTATATTCTTCATATTCTTTATGTCTAAATGTTGGCCCTTTCTTATCAAAAGCTGCAACTATATAATCTGGTTTTAATTCTTCCTTCATTTTAAATAACATATTTGCAAATCCATAAACAGCATTTGTATGAATACCATCTGTAGTTGTTAATTCAGGAATTGCATAAAAAGCTCTATTTAAAAGCGAATTAGAATCTAAAATCAATAATCTTTCCATATTTTCCTCCAAGTTAAGGAATTAACTCCTTAAAGTTATTTTATTATAATTATACTATTTT